>JBOGJB010000421.1:0-5603 GCA_050745085.1 Vicinamibacterales bacterium | reverse complement strand
GATCCGATTGGGAACCCGGAACACCGGATGATCCGGCGCGAGCACGGTCACCGGCGCGCGCTCGTCCGTGATCCGGTTGCTGCTGACCTTCGCGGGGTACGGCCCGTACTGCGCCTCGTTGAACTCGAATTTGTTGTACTGGACGAGGACGACCCCGCCCTTCGTCGCGTAGTCGAGCAGCCGGTGATTGTGCGCCCGGAGGTCCGCGCGCCGCTCGTACGCGCGGACGCCGGTCACGATGACGTCGAAGCGGGACAGATCGCCCCAGGCGAGATCGTCGGCATCGAGCATCTCGACTGTGGCCCCGAGCTGCTCAATCGCCTGCGGCACCGCGTCGCCGACCCCCATCACATAGCCGACCGTCAGGTTCGGGGTGATCTTCACATCGAGCGCTTTGACCGGCACGATCGCCGGATGGAGCAGATGCCGCCGCTGAATGTGCGGGTACTCGACCGCCTGCGCGCCGAGCGCGGCAACAGCCGATCCGGCTGTTTCGCCGACCGTCGCGTCTATTCGGTACTCGCCGGTCTTGACGCCGGCGGGCGGCTGGACGCCGAACCGGACGGTTTGCGCTTCGTCCTCGCGCGTGAACGACACGGGCGCCCGCTCCGGCGTGACCGTCCAGCCTGCCGGCACCCGCAACGCCACCTCGTTCGACGCGGATCCCTTCACGCGATTTGTCACCGTCACACGCATCTCGCGCGCGCGAACACCAGGACCACGCCCGACGATGGCGATCTCCGGATCGAGGGCGACACCAAAGGCCGGGACGACCTTGAGCTCCATCCACTTCTCGCCGCTGAAGATGCTGCCTTCGTACCGGTACTCGATCGGCCGATCGACCGTGACCTCGGCGCCGCCAATCCCGAGCGTGAGCGACGCCCGGAACGGCGTCGGCGCGAACGGCGCGCCGAACGGCACGTCTGGATCGAGGTCGTAGCGGTCGGCGTCGGCGCGGCGCTTCCAGTGCACGCCGGTCAGCTTCGTGTCCACCGGCACGCGGGCGCCCGTGCCACACGTGTGGACGCCGGTCAGCGGCACGGCCGGAGGCGGGCACGCGGCGCCGTCGAAGCCCGAGAAACGTACGCTGCGGACCTCCACGGGCGTCTTGCCGCGGTTCGCGACGATCGCCGTCAGCTTGAGCGCCTGCCCCTGCACGACAACCCCGTCGTCGGCGAGCAGCTCGATGCGGAGCGGCTGCGCGAGCACGAGCGCGTCGGCGAACTGCCGCTCTTTCTGAGCCAGCCTGAAGTCGAGCTCGTACCGCGCGGCGGCGTCCACCGCCGAGAGTCTGCCGCGGAGCGTCCTGACGGCGGAGAGCCCGGCAGCCAGTGGCGCGATCGTATTCTCGTCTTCCCCTCCGTCGAACGCCGCCTGCGCGCTCTTCACGTGGCCGGCGATGCGTGCGAGATCGGCGGCGACCTCCGGCGACGCGTTCGGTCCGGCATACGCGCCGAGGTTTTGAAGGGATAGATCGAGCCCGTCGAAGAGCGAGCGCTCATCGGCGCCGCGCTGGGCATCGAGCGTCGTGTCAATGAGCTCGTACCTCGCAGCGGCATTCCCGGTGGGAAGGGCCAGAAGCTGGCCGAAACCCTGGCACTTGTGCATCGCGCGCGCCTCGCTCCCCATCTCGGCAGATGTGCGGCCGATGAGCGGATCGTACGTCTCCAGATTGATGGTGACGAACTTCTTTGCAGGATCCGGCGGCGCCTCGCCGCGGAACCCGAACGGACCCGAGAAATAGAACTTCGCCGCCTGCCACGGCCGGAGCCCTTCGCGGATCTGTTCGGGGAACTTCGCCGGATCGGCCGCCGCGCGGAATGCCTCTCGCGCGAGCCGTGCCGACGCCTGGTGATGCTGACCCCCGCCCGTGCCATCCGGCCGCAGCCCGACGATGACGTCCGGGCGCGTCATGCGAACCAGGCGGACGTAGTCTCCGAGGATCTCCTCCTTGCCCCACCGCTCGAACGTCTCGTCGATGCTGAACGAGTAGCCGAAGTCGACGGCGCGCGTGAAGACCTGCTCTGCCCCGTCGATCCGGTGCGCCGCCAGCAGCTCCTCGGTCCTGAGCGCTGCGAGCGCGTCGAACAGCTCGGGCCCGATCTCGTTCTGTCCACCGTCCCCGCGTGTGGCCGTCGCAAGGACGGTCCGGACGCCGAGCCCACGACTGACCGTCGCCAGCACCGAGTTGTTCTCATCGTCGGGGTGCGCCGTCGCCATCATGAGGGTCCCGGCCGTCGCCAGCCGGCGAAGCGCAAGGCCAAGGCCGATGTGGCCGCGATCGAAGTCGGAGACGGGGCCGCTCGAACCGAGGCCGATAGAAGCAAGCGTGATCGAGAGGAGGACCACGAAGCTGCGACACATCGTTCCAACTGTAGCGCAAGCTGGGAACGGAGGTTGCGGAGGGAGCGGAGCAACAACGGAGGAGCGGGGTCAACGGAGACGGAACGGAGAAGCCAATCGCAAATTTCGGAAGACTCCGTGACCAAACCAGGAAAACTCCGTTGCGTCTCCGCTAACCCCGCTTCTCCGTTGTTAACTCCGCTTCCTCCGCCAACGTCGCTATCCGAGGATCCTCCCAAACCCGAAGAGATGATCCTGCTTGTCCGCTTCGTTCGTGTAGTGGCGGAGGAATATCCGGGCGGCGAGCCAGGAGAACGCGAGACCGTCGCGCCCGAGGCCGTACGCAAACAGGTGGCGCGGAAAGTTGCGGTGCGGGCCGAGGTACGGCAGGCCGTCCACCGACTGGACGACGGACGCGTCCCAGATGTGGGTCGGCTGAATCCCGGAGATCGCCGGGTAGACGAGCGACAGCTCGTACATCAACTGGTTGCTGCGCTGCACGAGCGCCTTGCCGCGGGCGCGCTCCTTGACCTCTGGCTGATCACCGCCGCCGAAAAGGATCCGATCGTCCTTCAGCCAGCGCAGGGCATGCGCGGGCGTATCGGTGTCGCGCAGCATGGCCGAGCGCTTCCCCACTTCACGGCGCATCGCTGCGGACATCGCGTCGGTCAGGACCGCGTACGAGTGGAGCCTGCGCACGTGCCGCCGGAGCGCGCGCAGATCGTCGGTCGGATAGCCGGTTGCCAGAACGACCGTCTCGGCCGTGATGACGCCGCCGGCCGTCCGGATTTCGACCGCCTTGCGTCCCGCCCGGACGCGGAGCGCTTTCGAGCGCTCGAAGACGAGCGCGCCGCGCGCCGCGGACGCGCGCGCGAAGCCGAGGCAGGCGCGATACGGATCGATTTGACCGTTGCCGTGCGCCTTGATGCCGCCGACGCCGTCGATGGCGGTCTCGCGTCTGAGCGCCGCGGCGCTCAGCCAGGCGGCCTCGACGCCCGCCTCTTTTCTCGCCTGCAGCTCCTTGCGCAGCCGACGCTCGTCCTCGCGCAGCCGCGAGAACGTAATCGAGTCGGCGAGCGTCAGCTCCGCGCCGACGCCGAGCCGCCGCAGCGCCGCCGCGAAGTCGAGCGCCGCGCGCCGCGCCCCCTGCCACAGCGCGCGCGCCGCGCGCAGCCCGTAGGTGGACGCCACCTCGTGAAAGTCGACGTCCAGCTCCTGCCGCAGGAGACCGAGACCGCCCGACGTCCCGTCCCCCTGCCCGATGCGTTCCGCCTCGACGAGCACGACCGGCACGCCCGCGGTCGCGAACGTGTACGCAGACGCGCAGCCGGTCAGGCCGCCGCCGACGATCGCGATCGATGTCTTGAGGGGCCCGCGCTGCCGCGGCCACGACGGCCGCCGCGAATCCGGAAACCGATCGAGCCAGTAGGAAATCTGTCGCGTCTTCACGGAGGCGGTTCGAGGCTCGTGAGGACCTGCATGAGCCGGGCAATCTGCACGATGTCCGGAAAGGTCCCGCGCACCGAGTGCGCGTCGGCGCGCGTCAGGCCAGGAATATACGACGCGCGCTCCGCGTCGAGCGTCAGCTTGAAGCCGACGTCGAGATCGATCGGCGTCTTCACGCGGTAGGGCTGCAGCGTCCCGATCTTCTTCAGCGACGCCTCCACGCCCTTCATGATCATGTCGCGCGACCGCGCCGGCGTCACCGTCTCGGCCGAGTGGTAGCCCAGGCCTTCCTTGAGGACCACGCCTTCGATCGACGGGATGACGCCCTTGAGCTGCGACACTGCCTCACGATCGCCGGAGACGAACGCGACCGGCACGCCGAAATGGCCGGCGATCGCGGCGTTGTAGATGCCCTCGGAGACTTCCATCCGGTTCAGCTTTACGTGAAGCAGCCGCGCGCTCGAGAACGTATGGCCCCGCACCGCGTCACGGCCGTACTCGCTGGCGTGATAGCCGATGAACAGGACGGCGTCGAATCCGGCGGCGATCCCCTGCATCATCGACAGCGGTCGCGGAAAGCCGCGGACGACGCGGACGTCGGAGGGCAGCTCGTCGATGAGGAGATTCTGCGCGTTGCCATGCGAGTCGGCGACGACGAACTCGGCGCCGCCCGCCGCCTTCGCGGCGGCGATCGCCGCCTTCACCTCGCCGGTCATCCACTCGCGCGCCTTGCCGTACTCGAAGCCCGTCGGCCCGAGCTGCGCGGGCTGCACGACGCCCGCGATCCCTTCCATGTCGGCGGAAATGAAGATCTTCAGCGGCCGGGCGGCCGGCTGCCCCGCCAGATCCGGCGCCGCAACAACTCCGGCGAGAACACCCAACACGAGAGGAACCGAGCGTCTCATGCGCCAGACATTCTAGCAGCCCCCTCGGCTTCGGATTCGTCGAGGGGATCCGCCAGGCCCAGCGGGCTTTTCTCAAAGCCAGAACAGGCGATGAGTGCATCGGACTGCCGTACGACAAGGGGGTGAGGTCGAGAACCTGTTTTTTTATAACTACCGTGACTTCACGAGACACGCTCGAGGAGACTCAAACGGAGGTAAGGGAGGTGAACGGAGGATCGTAGCCCACGGATCGTCGCGGGCCGTCACGCCGACGCCGCGCGGAGCGCGGCGCTGGTATGGCACACTGATCGGATCACGCTGGATCCGCGTGAAGCCGTGAAATACGTGGTTCGTCATCCGTGAAGTCCGACCTCCGTTGGTTTCTCGGCTACCTCCGTTTAGATCTTCCCGGGCGTGTCACGTGCAGTCACCGCGGTCGCGTGCAGTCAGCGACTCCGTGCCGGATCACGGCCTAGATCAATCGTCGCTGCAAGTGTCGGCGGTCTCCGGTCGCTCCACTGGTTCGTGACGGCGGACCACGCGACCGCCCCGCTCGCCGCGCCGATGAGGTGCGCCACAGGCGCGACAGCGACCCCAGGGGGGCAGGTGCCCGACAGCATCGAAGTGCCCGTCGCGAGCTCATATGCCAGCTTTACCCCGAAGAGCACAAGCCCCACGACCGCTGCGCGGCGCGACGGTCCTGGAGTCCGCGCCAGATCGAGCGCGTACGTCACAACGAGCGCTGAGGCGATACCCGACGCACCGCGATAGCGGGCCAGCTGCGGCGCCAGAAAATGCACTCCGGCGCCGACGGCCGCGGCCGACACCACGAGGCACAGTATCAGCAGCTGACGGGACCGCCGCGCTACGAGGACGCCGGCGAGGAGAAGCACACCGATGTCGGCCACCAGCATGGTCGTGCTCCAGTGC
>JBOGJB010000420.1:0-7797 GCA_050745085.1 Vicinamibacterales bacterium | reverse complement strand
AACAAGGCAGACTGGCGAATATGCCCAAGCGCACCGGCTCGCAAATCATCTGGGAATGTCTCGTGCACGAAGGGGTCACCACGGTCTTCGGCTACCCGGGCGGCGCGATTCTGCCTGCGTACGACGCAATGCTCGACTATCCGGTCAGGCACGTCCTGGTCCGGCACGAGCAGGGCGCGACGCACATGGCCGACGGTTATGCCCGTGCCGGCGGAGGCGTCGGTGTCGCGCTGGCCACGTCCGCCCCTGGCGCCACAAACATGGTGACCGGCATCGCGACGGCGATGATGGACTCCTCGCCGATCGTGTGCATCACCGGCCAGGTCGGCAGCCGCCTGATCGGCTCGGACGCGTTCCAGGAAACCGACATCACGGGCATCACGCTGCCGATCACGAAGCACAACTATCTGGTGACGCGCGCGGACGAGGTGGCGCCGGCCGTGCGCGAAGCGTTTCACCTCGCGCGCTCGGGGCGACCGGGCCCGGTGCTGATCGACATCACCAAGGACGCGCAGCAGTCCACCTGCGAATTCGACTGGGAGGCGGCCGCGCCGCGGCCCCATCGGCCGCCGCCCCCGCCGCCGGATGCCAGCGCGACGGCGCGGGCGCTCGAGCTGATTGCCTCCGCGCGAAAGCCGCTCATCTTCGCCGGACACGGCATCCTCCTGGGCGACGCGTCGGAGGAGTTGCGCGCGTTCGTCGACCGCACGGGCATTCCCGTGGCGATGACGCTGCTCGGCATCGGCGCGCTGCCGGCCTCGCATCCGCTGAACCTCGGGATGATGGGCATGCACGGCGAGGCCTGGGTCAACACCGCCATCCAGGAAGCGGACCTGCTCGTCGCGCTCGGCATGCGCTTCGACGATCGCGTCACCGGCAACCTGAAGACTTACGCGCGGAACGCCCGGAAGATCCACGTCGACATCGACGCCGCCGAGATCAACAAGAACGTCGCGGCGGACGTCGGCATCGTCGGCGATCTGCAGACCGTGCTCCGCGCGTGGCTGCCGGCGCTCGAGCGGCCGGACGTCTCCGACTGGCTCGTGCGCATCAACGACCTCAAGGGGGACTCCGCGGTCCGCGACATCCAGAACCTCCCGGACAATGGCCGGCTGTACGCCGCCCACGTCATTCACGACCTGTGGCGCACGACCGGCGGCAACGCGCTCGTCGTCACCGATGTCGGCCAGCACCAGATGTGGGAGGCGCAGTACTACCATCACGACACGCCACGGTCGCTCATCACGTCCGGCGGTCTGGGCACGATGGGGTTCGCGCTGCCGGCGGCGATCGGCGCCAAAGTCGGCCGCCCAGACGCGGAGGTCTGGGTCGTCGTCGGCGACGGCGGGTTCCAGATGACGATGGCGGAGCTGGCGACGATCGCGCAGGAGCGCCTCGACATCAACATCGCGATCATCAACAACGGCTACCTCGGCATGGTGCGGCAGTGGCAGGAGTTCTTCTACGAACGGCGGTACGCGGCGACACCGCTGGTGAACCCTGACTTCGCGAAGCTCGCCGGCGCGTTCGGCATCCGCGCCGAGACGGTTCGCACGCGCGCGGCGGTTGTGCCGGCGGTCAAGGCCGCGCGGCGCTACGCGGGCACGGTCCTGCTGGACTTCAAGGTCGAGCAGGAAGACACGGTCTACCCGATGGTCCCGGCCGGGGCCGATCTGCACAACATGATCCGAAGACCGAATCCGATCGTGGAAACGGCAGAGAGCGCTTGAGGCATTGTGGAATGTGGACCGTGGATTGTGGATTGAATTCTGGATTCTGGATTCTGGATTCTGAATTCTGAGGGTCTTATGCAAGCAACCTTCGTCGTACACGTCGAAGATCGGCCCGGAGTGTTGAACCGCGTGGCGTCGCTGGTGAGGCGCCGCGGGTACAACATCGAGTCGCTGACCGTCGGCCGCACCGAGACGCCCGGCCTCTCGCGCATGACGATCGTTGTGGACACCGACGAGAGCGCCGTCGTACGCCTCCACGCGAACCTCGACAAGCTCGTCAACGTGCGCCGCGTGGAAGACGTGACCCTGGCGGCGTCGGTCGTCCGCGACCTGGCGATGATCAAGGTGACGGCCACCGCCGACACGCGCAGCCAGATCATGCAGCTCGCCGACGTCTTTCGCGCGCGCGTGGTCGATGTCGCGCCCGACTCGCTGGTCATCGAGATCACCGGGACCGAGGACAAGGTGGACGGACTGCTCGAGATGCTGCGACCGTACGGCGTCATCGAGATGGCGCGGACCGGGCGCGTGGCGATGGTCCGCGGAGCGGGATCGCGCGCGTCGCCGGTAGAGGAGCGTGACATCGGCGCGGGCGACGGCGCGATTGCTTTTTCTGTGTGATGGAGGATCTCACGATGGCAACCGTTTACTACGACAAAGACGCGGACCCGGCGCTCGCGCGCGCGGCGAAAGTCGCAGTGCTCGGCTATGGATCGCAGGGACATGCCCACGCGTTGAACCTGCGGGACAGCGGCGTTGAGGTCCGTGTCGGCCTGCCGGAGCGCAGCGGCTCGCGGGAGCGGGCGCGCGCGGCCGGGCTGACCGTCGTTACGCCGTCCGAGGCGGCGGAGTGGGCCGACATCATCGTCGTGCTCGTGCCGGACACGAGTCAGCCGGCGCTGTATCGCGAGGCCATCGCGCCGCACCTCGGCCGCGGGAAGACGTTGCTCTTCGCGCACGGCTTCAACATCCGCTTCGGCACGATCCAGCCGCCGCCGGAAGTGGACGTCGTCATGATCGCGCCGAAGGCGCCCGGCCATCGCGTGCGCGAGCTGTTCGTCGAGGGGGGCGGAACGCCCGCGCTCCTGGCGGTCCATCAGGACGCCAGCGGCCGCGCCAGGGCGCTGGCGCTCTCGTACGCGCGCGCGCTCGGCGTCACACGTGCGGGCGTCGTCGAGACGACGTTCGCTGAGGAGACCGAGACGGATCTGTTCGGCGAGCAGGCGGTGCTGTGCGGCGGCGTCAGCGCGCTCGTCAAGGCCGGCTTCGAGACGCTCGTCGAGGCGGGCTACCAGCCGGAGATCGCGTACTTCGAGTGCATGCACGAGCTGAAGCTCATCGTCGACCTGATGTACCAGGGTGGCCTCAACTACATGCGCTATTCGGTCAGCGACACCGCGGAGCACGGCGACTACACCGGCGGGCCGCGCATCGTGACCGACGAGACCCGTCTGACCATGCGCCGCATGCTGCAGGAGATCACGGACGGCAGCTACGCGCGCAAGTGGATTGCGGAAAACGAGACGGGACGGCCGTGGTTCGCGGCCACGCGCGCCCGCGAGCAGGAGCATCCGATCGAACAGGTCGGCGCGCGGCTGCGCGCCATGATGCCGTTCGTCCACCCGGTGGTGGCGCGGCCGGAAAAGGGCGTGCTGGTGTGACGAGCGCCCCGCCGGTCTGGTTGAACGGACGGCTGGTGCCGGCCGCCGAGGCGACCCTGTCGTTTCTCACGCCGGGGCTGCATTACGGGATCGCCGTCTTCGAAGGGCTCCGGGCGTACGCGACGTCGCGCGGGCCGGCGATCTTCCGGCTCGACGATCACATGCAGCGCCTCGTGGATTCGGCGCACGTGCTCGGATTCCGCGATCTGCCGTACACCTCGGAAGAGCTGGCCGAAGCCGCCCGTGGGACCGTGCGTGAGAGCGGGCTCGGCGCCTGCTACATCCGGCCGTTGATCTATCTGGCGGAAGGGGGCTGGAACCTGACCGTTGACGGCGGCCGGCCCCACGTGGGGATCGCCGTCTGGCCGTGGAAGGACTACCTCGGCGCGGAGGCGATCGAGCGCGGCGTCCGGGCGAACGTGTCCTCGTTCACGCGCCTGCACCCGAACGTCAACATGACCAAGGCGAAGATCGCCGGCAACTACGCGAACTCCGTGCTGGCCAAGACCGAGTCGGTGCGCCTCGGGTTCGAGGAGACCATCATGCTGGACCCGCAGGGCTACGTCGCGGAGTGCTCCGGGGAAAACCTGTTCCTCGTCCGGAACGGCGACGTGGCGACGCCGCCCCCGGGCGCCGTGCTCGAGGGGATCACCCGCGACACAGTGATCCGCCTCGCCGCGGATCTCGGATACGAGGTATCGGAGCAGCTGATCTCGCGCGACGCGCTCTACACCGCCGACGAGGTCTTCGTCACCGGCACCGCGGCCGAAGTCATCGGCCTTCGCGAGATCGATTTCCGGACGATTGGCGCGGGCAGGACGGGACCAGTGACGCGCGCGCTGCAGCAGGCGTATCGCGCGCTGGTGACGGGAGACCACCCGCGGTCAGTCGAGTGGCTCGATTACGTGCAGCAGACGAGTCGATCTGTCATCGGGTGAACGGGCGCCTGTCCTGAAACGCCTTTCTCGTCGTTTACTCCTGTTGAGGAAAGGCACCGACAACCATGAGCAACGGACCCCGTGAAATCCGGCTGAAGCCGGCCCATGACGAACTCAAGAAGCTGATCGACCAGCTCGCGCAGGTCGACCTGGCAACGCTCGACGGCCTCCAGGTTCGCAGGGCAGGCGCGACCAGAAGCGCCGCCGCCTGGCTGGCGGTCCTGCAGCTCGCCGAGCAGGAGCTCGAAGAATGGTGTCCTGACGGCGCGCAGACCTTCGGGATTGCTCTGAAACCGCGGTAGCGGCGGCACCGCCACGGTTCCGCCCCGATGACCCCCGATGATCGATGATGAGGTCCGGCCGGCGCGTCAACTTCCGGCGCTCGCCGCACCTCGTCAGCTATTGGTCGTCGCGTGGCCTCACACTCGTGAACTACGCCACCGGCCGCCGTGCCGGCGGCGCGCCTCTTGTCCACGACATCCTCGGCATCTTCGATCGCTGGCGTCCCATCGAGGAGCTCTGTCAGGCGCTGCCGCGCACGCCGCGCCCGGCGCTCGCGCGAGTCGTGAACGCCCTGGTCCGGCTGACGTTCCTCCAGCGCTCGGATCGGCCGCCCGACTCTGCTGAAGCGGCGTTGACCGCGTGGCGCGGCTGGAACCCGGCCGCGGCCTTCTTTCACTGCACGACGAAGGACGTCCCGTACTCGACCGACCTCGAGGCGTCCGGCCGCCGGATGCGCGCGGTGGCGCGGCGCGAACCGATGCCGCCTCCCATCAAGCGGTATCGCCACGCGCCACGGATCGGACTCCCGGCGCCGCCGACCGAACCGGAGTTCCCGCGGGTTCTGCTTGCGCGCCGCACGTGGCGTGACTTCTCAACCCGTCCGGCGTCACTCGAATCCCTGGGCGCCCTGCTCGGCCTGACCTTCCGCGTCCAGCGCTGGGTCGACCTGCCGGGCATCGGCAGGACCGCGTTGAAAACGTCACCCTCCGGCGGCGCGCGGCATCCTATCGAGTGCTACGTCCTCGCCCTGCGCGTCGACGGGCTTCCGCGGGGCCTCTATCACTACCGCGCGGACCGCCACAAACTGGAGCGACTGTCCACGGGCGCGACGGCCCATCAGGTCACGAGGTATCTGCCCGGCCAATCGTGGTACGGCGGCGCGAGCGCGCTGGTGCTGCTCACCGCCGTCTTCGCCCGCACGCAGTGGCGCTATCCCTTCGCCCGCGCCTATCGCGTCGTCCTCGCCGAGGCGGGGCATCTGTGCCAGACCTTCTGTCTGACCGCGTCTTGGCTGGGCCTTGCGCCATTCTGCAGCATGGCGCTCGGCGATTCGGCCATCGAGCGGGACCTCGGGATAGACGGTGTTTCGGAGTCGGTGATCTACGCGGCCGGCTTCGGGATGCGCCCGGCAGGCGTCGACTGGGCGCCCTGGCCGAGGCGCCGGCGCCGGTCGCGCGCGTCAACGAGCGGAGCGAGTTCCGGATCCGCCCGGTCCCAGCGCCGCAGAAACTCGTCGTAGCGACCGCGCGCCGCGTCGACGCGGCCGCCTCGCTCGAGAACGCGCGCGAGCTCGTACTGCGCGAGTACGACCCGTGAGAACGCCGGCGCATCCCAGTCAAGCGTCCGCTCACCCGGGCGCTCGACGATCGTCGTCCACGTCGCGATGGCCTCGGGGATCATGCCCGCGGCCTGCTGCGTGCGCGCCAGCGTCTCGAGCGTCCAGGCGGTCGGGAACGCGCGGACCGCGAGGCCAGCGTGGGCATGCGCGTCGGCTGCGCGACCGCTCGCGAGCGCGATTTCCGCTCGAAGCTGATGGACGCGCGCGTCCGGGCGGGGCGCGCGGCGGTCCTTTGCATCCTCTTCCAGCCGCGCGAGCACGGCCGCGGCGGTCCTCAGATCTCCGGCGCGCGCCGCGAGCACGCCGTGCACGATGCGATTCCTGGCGTGCTGAACGTCAATCCTGGCAAGGCGCGCGGCGGCTTCCGTGCGCCGCCCCCAATCGACGAGCAGCGAGGCCATCGCCAGCTCGAGACGTGCCACGCCTGCCGGACCACCGCGATCGAGCCCCTGCTGCAGCGCGTCCTCCGCATCGCGGTACCGCCCTTCGGACCGATGAAAGTCCGCCTGCACCAGCGCGAGATCGGCCCACGAGGCCTCCGGCGTCTGGTGCGACAGCCGCTCCGCCTCGTCGAGCGCGGCCCGGGCGTCGTCGCACCGCCCGGCGACGAGCAGATGCTTGGCATACACAATCCGGTCGAACGGTTGTTCCAGGTGACGGCTCAAGAGCTGAACCGCGGCGTCCGACCGGCCGGCGGAGCTGTACATGTCGGCGAGCATCCACCGCACGCGCGGGTGCGGATAGGCGAGCCATGCGGCCTCGAACACCTCAATCGACTCCCGATACTGCCGAAGCGATCCGTAGACGAGCCCGAGGTTGGCCATCACGCGACCGTCGGCCGGACGCAGGGTCAGCAGCGTCCGCCAATGCGCGGCCGCCTGGTGAAGCCGCTCGAGATACACGTCGCGATCGGCCAGAATCTTTTCGCGTTCGGCCTGGCTCACCGGGAATGCCGGATCGGAGGTGAGCGCCGCGGCGGCATCCAGAAACTGCCGCTGGCGGTCGTACTCGCCAAGGTAACCGTAGGTCAGGGCGGCATGGTTGTGAGCCATCGCAAACGCGGGATCGGATTCAATGGCACTGAGGAAGTGCGGAAGGGCTTCCTTCGGGCGCTCGACGTCGTACAACTGCTTGCCGAGCGTGAAGTGCCGAACGGCCTCGACCGACCGCGACGTGACGGGCTCGAGCGGGCTCCCGGCCTGATCGAGCGTCAGGCTCTCGCCCAGCTGCCGCCGCAGCTGACGGGTCAGCGTCAGCGCCGCCTCCAGGACTCCTTCGCGGCTGCCGCGCCTGTCCTGCGCGCTGACCAGTACCGATCTCGTCCCGGCGTGCGTGGCGCGCAACCGGACGAGATACACCCCGCCGAGCGACTCGACCGAACCGGCCACCATCGCCGTCAGCCCCTCGCGCGCGCAGATCTCGAGGCCGACGGTCTCGTCAATCGTCGTTGCCGGAGGACGCTTCATCCGTTCGAGCGTCTCGCGGACTCGCGAGGCGGGAAACACGTTCAGGTGAGGGGACTGTTCAAGCTCCCCGGTGACCGCCTGTTGGAGGGTGGCCTCGAGGTGGCGATCGCCGGTCGTGCCCGTGAACGTGCCGACGAGCACCGATTGCCGGGCGGTGAGTGCCGGACGCGCGCGCACGCTGGCCGGCGCGTCGCCGGCCGCCACCGCCATCAGCGCGAGGGAGGCAGCCAGGCCGAGGCCCCTCGCCCAGGTCGTCCAGGCGGCTCGAGCCGGAGCCGCCACGAGCCCCGGGCGCGGTCGGAGCTTCGCCAGATCCGCCGTCAGAGAGCTGGCGCTTTGGTAACGATCCTCGGCGTGCGGCTCGATCGCACGCTCGAC
>JBOGJB010000419.1:0-6659 GCA_050745085.1 Vicinamibacterales bacterium | reverse complement strand
GGGTGGCACCTCGGCGGCAGGCTCGGCCGCGCGATCGCGCACCGGGCGCAGCGCCGCCCCTCCGGTCGGCAGCTGCACGCTGAAGGTCGCGCCGCCGCCGTTTCCTGACGTTACCTCGATACGCCCGCCGTGCTCCTGGACGATGGCGTAGGCGACCGTCAGTCCCAATCCGGTTCCCTGCCCCACTTCCTTCGTCGTGAAGAACGGGTCGAAAATCTTCGGCTGGACATCCTGCGGCACGCCGGGACCGTCGTCGGAGACCTCGAGCACGACCGTTTCCTCGTCCACGTCGTGCCAAGTCCGAACGATGAGCGTGCCGCGGCCGTTCGCGGCGAGCATGGCCTGCTCGGCGTTGATGACGAGGTTGAGCAGCACCTGCTGGATCTGGTGCGGGTCGGCAAAGACCTGCGGAAGGCCTGCGGCGAACGCCTCGATGACGTCCACGTTCGTGAGCCGCTGCTCATAGGCGCGGAGCGCCAGCGTTTCCCGGACGACGGCGTTGAGGTCCACCATCGTGCGCGTGGTGTGGCGCTTGCGCGCGAAGGTGAGCAGGTTGCGGACGATCCGCGCGGCGCGCTCCGACTCGGCGCGAATCGTCTCGATGCCGCGACGGATCTCGTCGTCCACGGGTCTCGCGCTCAGCCGCTCGGCCGACGTCAGGATCGTCGCAAGCGGATTGTTCAGCTCGTGCGCGACGCCGGAGATGGTCTGCCCGAGCGCGGCCATCTTCTCTGCTTGCAGCAACTGGTGATACAGCTCCCGCGCCTGCGACTCGAGGCGCTTGCGCTCGCTGACGTCGCGCATGAGCGCCTCGACGCGCAGGGCCCCGCTTTCGCGAGCGTCAGCGCCGCCGGCGCTCGCTTCGGAGACGTGAGCGGTCACTTCGACCCACATCGGCGCGCCGTCCACTTTGCGGAGGCGGAGCAGATAGTCTGCGACCGAGCCGTCGCGCGACAGGCGCCCGATAAACGCGTCGCGGGACTGCGGATCGACGAAGCGTCCGGGCTCGAACGGACGAAAATCGGCAGAGGGTATTTCGAGCGCGCAGCCGAACATCAGCTTGAGGTGAGGATTGGCGGCGATGGTCCGGCCGGGGCCGTCGGCGGCGATCTCGCCGATGTAGACCCCTTCGTGCGCCGCCTCGAACAGCCGCGCGTAAGCTTCGGCCAAGTGTCAGGGGGCGCCTGGTTTCGGCGCCGGCGTCGGCGTCATCGTCCCGGACGGGGAGCCGTAGCGAAGCTCGATCGCGTTGCGGATCGACGGAATGCCGGCGCCCGAGTTATGCATGCGCATCGCGTCACGCGCGACGTCTATGCAGATCGTTCAACCGACGCCGTGTGGCTCCCAGGTCACGGTTCCGTCGGCGGCGCGCGCCCTGACGAAGCAGTCTTCGTTGTCCTGATGGCCGTTGCGCTCGCAGCCGCAGAAGCAGGGCACGTAACGCATGACTTCCGGATGCAGGGCGGCGAACTGGTAAGCCGCGCGCACCTCCTCGATCGGCCGCGGCGGCGCGAAGCCCATGTCCGGGATCGGCGGCAGTCGCGCCGGATCCGGAAGCCTGGGGAGCCGTTCAGCCATGCTCGCCGCGGGCGGCTCCGCGACGCTCGCCGGCGGGGCGGCCGAGCTCACGGGCGCGGGCGTCTGCGACTGCGAAGCCGGTGCCGCCGGAGCAGGTGGCTGAGGCGCGCCTGCCGGCGGCGGCGCGGGTGAGTCTTCGGGCGAGGCGCATCTCGCGGTCAGGAAGGCGCCGAGCAGGGCGTATGCGAGCGTGGCGCGCATGGATCAATCTTAATATGATGCCCGGATGTTCCGTGACGATCTTCTAAAAGATCAGGTAGCCATCATCACCGGCGGCGGCACCGGCATCGGTCTGGCGATAGCGCGCCGGTTCTCGGCTCTTGGCGCGCGCGTCGTCCTCGCGAGCCGGAGCGAAGAGCACCTGGCGGCCGGCGCAGCCGCGGTCGCCGACGACGGCGGGGAAGCGTTGACGATCTCGACCGACGTGCGGCAGCCCGCCGAGGTCGACAGGCTCGTCGCGCGGGCGGTCGAGCGCTTCGGACGTGTGGACATCCTGATCAACAACGCAGCCGGCAACTTCATCTGTCGCGCCGAAGATCTCTCGCCGAACGGCTGGAACGCGGTCGTGAACATCGTCCTGAACGGCAGTTTCTACTGCGCGCGCGCGGTCGGCCGGCATCTCATCGCCCGGGGCAGCGGCGGCTCGATCGTGTCGATCCTCGCGAACTACGTCTGGACGGGGAGCCCGGGCACGGTGCACTCCGCGGCGGCGAAGGCGGGCGTGCTGTCGATGACGCAGACGCTCGCGGTCGAGTGGGCGCGGCACCGCATTCGCGTCAACGCGGTCGCGCCCGGCCCGATCGAGTCCCCCGGCGCAGCGCGGCAGCTGTGGAGCACGCCGGGCGCGGTCGAGCGAATCACGCAGACGGTGCCCCTCGGTCGGTGGGGCCGGCCGGAAGAAGTCGCGGATGTCGTGACGTTTCTCGTGTCGCCCTCCGCGGGCTACATCACCGGCGACGTGATTACCATCGACGGCGGTTCATGGATCGCGCGCGGCCCCTTCGACTTCGTCTGAGGATTTACATCCGCCCGCATCCTCGATACACTGCGCGACGCCCTCGACGAATTCGTGGCTAAGCTGATCCGTAAGAAACCGGCGGCCCGTCCCACCCGCACACCCATCGAGACGCTCGATGCTGTTCTGGCCGAAGCACGACGGCTGAGGTTGCTCCTCACACAATCCGCGCACGACTCGCCGCTCCCGAAGAAAGCGTCGCGGAAGAAGCGCTAGGTGTCGGCGGCCGCCCGCACGCTCCGGAAAGCGTACGGCGCCTGGACAGCGGTGTGCCTGATCTGGGGCACGACGTACCTCGGCATCCGTATCTGCCTCGAAACGATGCCGCCGCTCCTCATGGGTGGTCTCAGGTGGACGCTGGCGGGCGTGCTGCTGGCCGCGCTCCTCGTTGCGCGCGGCGTTCGGCTGCCACCGCGCTCCACGTGGGGCACGCTCGCAATCCTGGGGTTTCTGCTGCTGGTGCTGGGGAACGGCGGGGTGGTCTGGGCCGAGCAGTGGGTACCGAGCGGTCTCACTGCCGTCGTGGTCGCCTCGTTGCCGTTCTGGATGGTGGGCGTCGAGCGTGCCACAGGCGGCGAGCGACTAACGGCGCGGTCGCTCGTCGGTCTCTCAATCGGCTTCGCGGGGATTGTCTTGCTCGTGTGGCCGGAGCTGACGGCCGGCACGCGCGGGTTCAGCGCCGGCGTCATCGCGCTGCAACTCGCGTGTGTCGGGTGGGCGCTGGGATCATCCTACTCGCGGCGTCACACCGAGAAGGCGGACGTCCTCGCGACTGCCGCCGGCGAGATGATCGCCGGCGGCCTGATGATGCTCGCCGCGGGCACGGCGTTGGGCGAATGGCGGACGCTCCACTTCACGCCCCGCACAGCCGCCGCCTTCCTGTACCTCGCGACGATAGGCGCAATCGGCGGCTTCGCCGCGTACACGTACGCACTGAAGCACTTGCCGATGGCGTTCGTCTCGTTGTACGCCTACATCAATCCCATCATCGCCGTCGTGCTCGGTGTCGTCATTCTGGACGAGCCGGTCACCGCCCGGATGATGAGCGCCGCCGCGATCGTGCTTGCGGGCGTGGCGCTGGTGCAGGCGAGGCAACCGCGAGCCTAAACCCTCCTGCCGCTGATCAGTCGGACGAGGAACAGCACAATGGCGACCACGAGGAGAACGTAGATAAAGTTCCCCAGCGTGTAGCCGCTGACCATCCCCAGAAGCCACAGGATGATGAGGATGATCGCAATCGTCTCGAGCATGGCGTCGCTCCTTCTCCTGCGCGGTACCTTGCCGCGCGAGCTTCAACCAGCTGCAACGCGAATGCCAGAGCCGGAAGCTCTGCTGTAGGGTGCTGGCAGCCCCACATGCGCTGCGCTACGGGCCGGTCTACGGGGTCAAGGGATCGTGTCGCCGGCGCGCGGGCCGAGGGCAAACGTCATCTTGCCGTCGATCACGACGTGATCGCCGACGCGGGCGGCGCCGCGCAGGACCCCCATCCGGCTGCGCAGCCGCTCGACCGTGGCCTCGATAATCACGACCTCCCCTGGATGCACGGGCCGGCGGTACCGCACCCACTCGATCCCCATGAAGAAAATCAGCTTCTTGCGGTTCTCGGGCTTCGCGAGGATCAGGATCGCGCCCACCTGCGCGACCGCTTCGGTGAGGATGGTCGGCGGCAGCCCCGGGCGCCCGTCAGCGCGGTGCGAGAGGTACCGCTCGTTCAGCGAGACATTCTTGATGCCGACGATGCGCTTGTCGGGCTCGAACTCGGTGATGCGATCGACGAGAAGAAACGGATACCGGTGCGGGAGGATCCGCTCGATCGCCGCGTAGTCGAGCGGAAGCGTCGGCTCAGTAGCCAAGGGTGCGTCCATCCATGCGCGGATCGGAGGCGCCGAGCCGGACGCCCGTCTTCGGGTCGATCACGATCGCGTGTACGTCGCCCATGTCGCCGAGCGCCATCGTCTTGTGCCCCATCGCTTCGAGCGCGCGGACGACGTCGACGGGGAAGCCGCGGCGCTCGAGGCGGATCTCGTCCGGCAGCCACTGGTGGTGGAAGCGCGAGGCGTCCACCGCTTCCTGCACGTCCATGCCGTGATCGATGACGTTCATGACTACCTGCAGCACCGTCGTGATGATGCGCGACCCGCCCGGGGACCCGACGACAAGGAACGCTCTGTTGTCTTTCGTGACGATGGTCGGCGTCATCGAGCTCAGCATCCGCTTGCGCGGCGCGATTTCGTTTGCGCGGCCACCGATCAGCCCGAACATGTTGGGGCTGCCGGGCTTGGCGGAGAAGTCGTCCATCTCGTTGTTCAGCAGAAACCCGGCGCCGGCCACGACCTGGCCGTTGCCGTAGCTGCCGTTGAGCGTGGTCGTTGTCGAGACGGCGGTCCCGTCAGCGTCGACCACCGAGTAGTGCGTTGTCTGATCCGACTCGAACTCGGCCGGCGAGCCAGGCCTGATCGACGATGACGGCGTCGCCTTGTCCGGACGGATGCCGGCGCGCAGCCGCTCCGCGTAGCGCTTCGAGATGAGCCCGGCTACCGGCACCCGAAAGAACGCGGGATCGCCGAGCCACTCGGAGCGGTCCGCGTACACACGCTTCGCCGCCTCGGCGACGAGGTGCATCGTCCGCGAGGAGTTGTGCCCAAGCTCGCCGACCGGATACGCCTCCAGCAGGTTGAGGAACTGGATCAGCGCGACGCCGCCAGAGCTGATCGGCGGCATGCCGAGGATGCCGTAGCCGCGGTACGTGCCGCGAACCGGTTCGCGCTCGACCGGCTTGTAGGCGGCGAGGTCTTCCTTGGTGATGAGGCCGCCCGACCGGGCCATCTCGGAGACGATCAGGTCCGCGACGGGTCCGCGGTAGAACGCGTCGGGCCCGTCCGCCGCGATGGTCTTCAGCGTGGCGGCCAGATTCTTCTGCATCAACCGATCGCCAGGCTCGTACGGCTGACCGTTCTTGAAGAGGATCCTGGCCGTTTCCGGAAACCGGTCGAAGAGCTTGCGCTCGCCCGCAAGCGAGCGGCTCAGCGCGTCGCTGATCTCGAATCCCTTGTCGGCAAGCGCGATAGCGGGGGCCAGCGTCTCGGCGAGCGTGAGCCTTCCGTACTTCCTCTGCGCGTAGGCGAGCCCCGCTACCGATCCCGGCACGCCGGCGGCGAGCGGCCCGACGAGGCTGCGCTCGGCGACAGGGGCGCCCTTCTCGTCGAGGAACATGTCGCGGTGGGCGCGGCCGGGCGCCATCTCGCGATAGTCGATCGCGCTGGCGCGCCCGTCGGGGAAGCGGATGAGCATGAGACCACCGCCCCCGATGTTGCCTGCCGCCGGATGCGTCACAGCGAGCGCGAAGCCGACAGCGACCGCGGCGTCCACCGCGTTCCCGCCTTTCTTCAGGATTTCGATGCCGGCGCGCGACGCATGTTCCTCGGTCGATCCGACCATGCCCTTGGCGGCGCGCACGGGGGCGCTGGACGCCGCGCGCGGCGTCGCAGGAGCAAACAGGGCGGCCACCACAGCGAGCGCCACAAGATGCTTCATAGGAATCCTGAGTATAATCCGGACTACCCCATGAGACACCTCATTCGCGCGACGAGCCTTGCTGCCTTCGTCGTGGCGTGTGCGACCGTCGCGGCCGGCGCAGCCGACGACAAGCGTCCGGTCAGGCTCGACGACATCATGAACCGCCCGCGCGACGGGCACGGCCTCGGCAAGTCCTACCATCAACTCGATCGCCTGAAGCGGCAGCGCGACTGGATCGTGAAGTACACGCTCGGCGGCGACGGGAGAAAGACGACGACGCAGTGACGGAAGCGGCGCCGGACCAGGCCGCGAAGAGCGAGCAGGAGATTGTCGCCACGCTCTTCGATCTGGGACGGCAGGTCACCTCCGTCCTCGATCTCGACGAGCTGCTGCGGCAGATTCCGCAGCTCATCGCGCGGCTGATTCCGTTCCAGGCGTTCGCGGTCTACCTCCTCGACAGCCGGCGCGGAGAGCTGCGGGTCGCGTACTCGGTGGGTTACCCCGAGCGCGCGGATGGGCCGCTCCGGCTGACGGTGGGGCAGGGGCTGGT
>JBOGJB010000418.1:0-5266 GCA_050745085.1 Vicinamibacterales bacterium | reverse complement strand
CCACTGGAGCGCGAGGCCCGTCTCGGCCGAGATCCCCTGACCGTCCGGCCCGCGGAACTGCGGCCAGTTGTCCGCCCGAGGATCACCGCGGGTCACCGATAGCGCGGCCACCAACAGCAGAGCCAGGAGAATCGCGCCGTTGAAACGGAAGCGCATGATAAACAGTATACGGATGGCGGGGCCTCTAAGGCCCCGCTGAACCAAACCGCGAAGGAGATTCCCTGTGCGTCACTCATGGAGCGTGGCGGCCGTCGCCGTCCTGGTCGCCGGGTCCACCCTCGGCGCCGAGAACTGGCCGCAATGGCGCGGCCCGCAGGCCAACGGCCACAGCGGCGAGAAGGGGCTGCCGCTCAAATGGTCGCCGACCGAAAACGTCGCCTGGAAGCTCGCGCTGCCGAGCCGGAGCGGCGCGACGCCCATCATCTGGGGTGACCGCATCTTCCTCAACGTGGCGCTCGCGGATGGCGAAGGGGATCTGGAATTCTGGGTCATGGACCGCGCGAAGGGTGAGGTCGCGTGGAAACGGCCGCTCGGCGGCGGCAACATGCGGGCGCGGAAGCAGAACATGTCGTCGCCGTCACCCGTCACCGACGGGAAGCACGTCTGGGTCATGACGGGCACCGGCGTTTTCAAAGCGTTCGACTTCGCCGGCAAGGAACTGTGGGCGCGCGACATTCAGAAGGACTACGGTCCGTTCGGTCTTAACTGGGGTTACGCGTCGTCGCCGCTCCTGCACGGCGACTCGCTCTTCGTCCAGGTCCTCCACGGGATGAAGACGGACGACCCGTCGTATCTGCTGCGCATCGACACGGCGAGCGGGAAGACACTCTGGCGGGTCGAGCGTCCCACGCAGGCGATCCGCGAGTCTCCCGATTCGTACACGACGCCATTGCTTGTGAAGGTCGGCAACGCCTACGAGATCGTCACCGTCGGCGGGGACGTCGTCACGGGGCACGATCCGGCGGACGGCAAGGAGCTGTGGCGCCTCGGCGGGCTGAACCCTGAGAACAATCCGAACTATCGCATTGTCGCGTCGCCGTTCGTCGTCTCCGACGGCGTCGTCCTCGCGGCCTCCCGCGTGAAGCCGCTCGTCGCGCTCAAGGCGGGCGGCCGCGGCGACGTGACGACCTCACATCGCCTGTGGTCGTTCGATCGCGGTCCGGACGTGCCGACCCCGATCAGCGACGGCACGTACGTCTACGTCGTGGACGATCGTGGAGTTGTGCACTGCCTCGACGCGAAGACCGGGGCGATCGTTTACGGTCCCGAGCGCCTCAAGCCGGGCACCTACAGCGCATCGCCAGTCCTGGCGGATGGAAAGATCTACATCACCAACGAGGACGGCCTGACCAGTGTCTTCGCTTCCGGCCCCAAATTCGAGGTGATCGCCGAGAACGCGCTCGAGGACTACTGCCTCTCGTCCCCCGCCATCTCGGACGGGCAGATTTTCATTCGCACGACGACGAATCTATGGGCGATAGGGGACAGAAGGAAAAAATAGCCGCTCAAGTACGAAGGTCGACGTTCGAACGCTGAACTGAGGTTCAAAGTCTTACTTCATCCTTCGTACTTCGAGCTTCGTACTTGACCTCCTACCCCTGTGGTTTGTAATACAGCACCAAGCCGGCGCCGAGCGATGCGAGGAGAAAGCCGACGAACAGCATCGGGCTCGGCGCCGTCTTCGGCGGGTGGAGCGCCATCGTGACGAGGACGTTGACGAGCGGCGCGCCGCCGAAGACGAGCGGCATGACATAGATCGGCAGCCCGCCGGCGCGGAAGGCGTAGATGATGCACACCGCGCCGATCGCGCCGAGCGCCCCCGCGATCGTCGCGGCCGTCGTCCCCGGCGCGTTGAAACCCCGCAACCCTTGCCCCTGCATCGCCAGCGCCGCGACCGGCACGATCACGCCGATCAGGAAGTACGCGACTCCGACACACAGGAGCGCGCGCAGCGGGTTGCCGAGCTTGACCTGTCCTTGGTGAAGGAGCACGCCGTACGAACCCCAGGACAGGACCGCGCCAAAGACGAACACGAGCCAGTTCATTCTGTTCCTCCACAGGTCTCGGAGAACGAGGGAGGGCGCAGAGACGTATAAACGCAGAGCACGCAGAGTTCGCGGCCTCTGCATTTCTACCGTCTCCGCGCTCTCCCTCCAACTCCGTGCCCTCTTGCACTCAGAAAGCGACCCGCACGCCTAGCTGAATCTGTCTGGCGGCGGTCGTTGTCGTGGTGATCCTCCCGAACGTCGAGAGCGGCGCCTCGTTGTCCGCCGTTCCAGAGAACACGCTGAGCGCCGGCGCGCCGAAGTTCACGCGGTTGAAGATGTTGAACGCTTCGATCCGGATCTCGACCCGCGCGTCTTCCCCGAATCGGGGCAGGGCCGCGGCTTTGACCAGCGCGAGATCGACCGTGCGCAGGCTGGGGCCGTCGAAGTCGCCGCGCCCGGTGTTGCCGAACGTCCCCGCCGGCTGGAGGACGAACGCGGCCGGGTCGAACCACTGGTCCGGCAGGCCGACGGCGGCGCGGTCGGCGTCGTAGCCGGGCGCGTAGCTCGGACGATCCTGGCCGATGCCGGGTCCGAGCGACGGCGTCCACAGCGATCGCGAGCGGTTGCCGGTTACGAAGACCGTGAGCGGGTTGCCGCTGCGCATCTGGACGATCCCGGAAAGATTCCAACCCTTGATGAGCGCTCCGGGCAGGCCCGTCAGGTCGCTCCCGAACGGGAGCGCCCAGGTGAAGCTGGTGACCCACTGGTGCAGCGCATCGAAGTCCGACCGTCCCCTGTTGTAGTCAGGGATGAACTCCGGAAACGCGGATGTCGTCCCGTTGGTCGCATCCGAGAAGAACGTGGACGCCTGCGTCGTGTCCTCGCTCCGCGAGAGCGTGTATGAGGTCTGGAACGTGAAGCCGTTCGCCCACCGGCGCCGGACGTCGAGGATGAGCGCCTTGTACCACGAGTCGCCGTCGCTGCTCTTCAGCTCGATCGTGGAGAATGCGCGGTTGGGCCGGGGCGTGTTCGCCGCGAAGAAAAGCGTGCCGTCGGCTGACGTCGTCGGGGTGGGCACGTTGACGTCGTTGCTCCGGAGGAGGTGCTGTCCGCGCGAGCCGGCGTAACCAGCCGTGACGACGACGTCGTACCCCAGCCCGCGCTGAAAACTGGCGTTCCAGACCTGAACGTGCGGGTTCTCGAGATCCCACTGCACCGGCCGCATCGACAGCCCGCCGGCGCGCTCGAACGGTGGGTTCGGGAACGTCGGGTTGGCGATCACAGCGCGCGGCGTGTGCGGCGGATTGGTCACCGTCACGATCAGGTTCTGCTGGTTGTTCGTGTTGAAGTACAGCCCATAGCCGCCGCGCACAGACGTCCTGCCGTCCCCCGTGACGTCCCATGCCACGCCGCCCCTCGGCGAGAGGTTCGCGTACGTGGGATTCTGGTACAGCGGTCCGACGACCGGCACCGTGTCCGTGAGCGGATTGACGAGCGCCGAGTCGCGGTTGTACTTCTCCTTCGGCAGCGTCGAGAACTCGTAGCGCAGGCCACCGTTGAGCGTCACCCGCGGTAAGAGCCGGAACTCGTCATGGACGTAGAACCCGAACAGCGTGAACCGCCAGTAGCGATCGATCGCGCCCTCCGGCGTCAGGCCGACGAAGTTGACCGGGACGTTCAGCAGGAAGTTCCGCAGGTTGGCGAAGCGGTAAATCCCGAGGCTGAACGTCGGATTCACCATGTTGTCCTGGTAGTGTTCCGCGAGGCCGCCCGCCTTGACGAGATGCCGGCCGCGCACCTGCGTCACGTCGTACTGTCCGCTGACCACGTTCTGGACGAGCCGCAGGTTGGCAGAGCTCTGCGGACCGAACCGCTTCAGGCCGCCGATGTCGATGTCCCCCATGATCGCGCGTCCCGGCACGAAGGCCGGGAGGGGCTGCGACGTGTTCGCCTCGACGTTCTGCCCGATGCGCGTCCGGCTGAAACCGAGGCGGAAGGTCTGCAGCGTGCGCTCGGACGTGATGTGGCGGTACTCGCCGGTGAAGAACTGATTGCGCGACAGGAACGACCGCGGGAACTGCGGGTAGTCGGTCGGCAGCGCCTGGTCCGCCGTATCGAACGTGTAGCGCCCGAAGAAGTGATGGCTCGGCGCCGCGTAATGATCGATGCGGCCGCTGACGAAGTGCTGATCGATCGACTGCTCGAACCCGAAGATGTACTCCGCAAGCCCGCCGCCGAGCGACGGGCCGTTGGCTCGCGGGAACTCGAGCAGGTACGGCCGTACCGCGGCGTTGATCGTTACGGGCGGTCCGCCCGGGAGGATGCCGAGCCGCGCGTTGTCGTCCGGTACCACCGTGGAAATCGTTTTGCCCAGCCGCTCGCGCAGTGCCTCGTAGCCGACAAAGAAGAAAGTCCCGTCCTCCTTCACCGGACCTCCGACGGTGCCGCCGTACTGGTTGCGCGTGAAGTCCGGTTTGTCGCCCCGGTCGAAGAAGTTGCGCGCGTCCAACGCGTCATTCCGGTGGAACTCGTACGCCGTGCCCTTGAGCGAGTTCGTGCCTGACTTGGTCACGACGTGAATCTGTCCTCCAGAGTTACGACCGAACTCGGCGCCGTAGGCGTTCGTCTCGACACGGAACTCCTGGATGGTCTCCATTCCGAGAGCCGTACTCGCGGCGCTTCCGGCCGGGCCGTTCGTGAAGTCGTTCTGGAGGGTGCCGTCGAGCAGGTAGACGTTCGAGCGCGGATCCTGGCCGTTGACGCTCATCGCCAGGCCGTGCGCGACAACCGATCCGCCGTCGCGGTGTGGGTATGGACTTACGCCAGGCTGCAACGCCGCGAGGTCCGTGAAGTTGCGTCCGTTCAGCGGCAGCTGCTCGATGGCTTCTTCGCCGACGAGGTAGCTCAGCTCGCCGCTGTTCGTGACCGTCCGGGCGGGTTCAACGATCGTCAGCAGCTCCGACGTGCGGAGCTCCAGCACCAGCGCGAGCGTGGTCATCTGACCGACGACGAGCTGGACGTCGGAGCGGACGAGCGGGGTGAACCCGGCGAGATCGGCCTTGACTTCGTAACGGCCCACGGCCAGCCCGGGAATGATGAAGCGACCTTCGGGACCGGTAACCGCCGTGCGCTCGATGCCGGTTCCGAGATGGCGGGCAGTGATCGTGACACCCGGAATAACGGCGCCGGTCGCGTCGGCCACGGACCCTGCAATCGCGCTCGTCGTCGACTGCGCGGCGGCCGGGGTGACGAGGGTGGTGACGGCGACGAGCGCGAGA
>JBOGJB010000417.1:0-4282 GCA_050745085.1 Vicinamibacterales bacterium | reverse complement strand
TGGCGCACCTCGTGAGCCTGCGGACCTCCGAGATCGGGATCCGCATGACGCTCGGTGCCCGCCCGCGCGACGTGCTGAGTCAGATCCTCCGGGAGGCGATCGTCCAGACTGCCATCGGCCTGACGATCGGCCTGGCCGGTGCGGTCGTCCTGATGCGCGGGTTCCGGACGATGCTGTACGAGGTCAGCCCGTCCGACCCGCTCACGCTCGCGGGCGTCGCGCTGATCCTGCTCGCGAGCGCGCTGGTCGCCTGCTACGTGCCTGCGCGGCGCGCGATGCAGGTGGATCCGGTCACGGCACTCCGAGCGGAGTAGCTCTCAATGCCGAATGCCGAATGCCGAAGGGGACTGCGCTTGAGACCGTCACAGTCCACCAGTTCGCGTGACGAACGACGGGCCGAGAATCACCGCATTGAAGAACATCCGCAGCGTCGAGAGCTGCGACGCGCGGAAGTTCGGATCCTCCGCGAAGAAGATCGTCTGACCGCGGCCGGCCGGCTCGACCCAGGCGAAGAGCGACTTCGCGAGTGCCTTGCGCGCTTCGGGCCAGACGAACCCGCCGAGCTCGAGCTGATCCTCGCCGGAGAACGCGGCGACGTGGACCGCGGTGCGCGACAGCGTGAACGCGTAGTTCGACTGCACGGTTGCCGCGGTGTCGCGGTCGTAGCCGAAGCCGAGCCAGTGCTCGGGATCGACTTTCACGCGCAGAATCGCGCCCGGCGTACGGACGAGATCCATGTCGCGGGTCAACGGCTTGTCCGCGGCGTCCGGTTTAGGTCCGGCAGCCTGGGCATCCGACCCTGGTTTCTGATCCCTCGCCTCTGACTTCTGATCCCTGACCTCTGGCCCCTGATCCCTGGTCTCTGGCCTCTGATCCCTGGCCTCTGACTCCTTCTTCTCGTCCTCGAAGAACAGACGAATCGTCGCCTCGTGGCGCTTGAGCGTCGACGCCGTCCACTCCACGCCTTTGCGCGTCCCGAAGGCGGCCGCGCCCTTGAGCAGGACGACGGTGCCGCCGTCCTGCGTCCAGCGTCGCAGCTTCGCGATCCCCGGCTCGCCCAGCCGATCCTGGTAGCCGCCCGGCGCGCCGTGCGGAAAAACGATGACGTTGTAGCGGCCGATGTCGGCGTTGCGGACCTGCTCGGTCTTGAGCGCGGTGAACGGCAGGCCGAGCCGCTGTTCGAGCGTGAACCAGGTCGCGCCGTACGAGCGGTCGTCGGTCGGCTCGTCGGTGATGACCGCGATGCGCGGGTGACGCAGCTCGACGACGGGATCCTCGCCGAAGTCGGACCCCGTCTCCACGCGCGCGCTGTTGAGAGGAATGAGCTCGACGCCGGCCTCCTTGGCGAGCGTCTCGAGCCGTCCTCGCAACGTGCTCGGGTTGCGCTCGATGCGCGCGATCACTGCACCTCGTGGAAACTCCCTCTTTAGCAGGGTGAATGGCTCGGTCGCGACGGCCATGTTAAACCCTTCTCTCAACAGCTGCGCCGTGACCCGCATCGCCCCAAACGACTCTCCGCTGAACATGTAACCGTACCGCGGCGTGAAACCCTCGCTGCCTCCAGCGCCAGCGCAAGCCGTGCGAAGAATCTCGTCCGGTACAGCATCCTCTCCCCAGATCGCGTCCACCCCGAAGAGTAGCGGCAGCGACCAGGCGGTCGTGTCATAAAACCCGTCGCGCGGACGCTGACCCACCAGCTCGGCCCGGCGCTTTTTGCGCTCCTCGTTCTTGAGGAAGTCTTCCCTGAACCCCGGCTCGATCTCGAGGAGCGCCTTCGCGAGCCGCTTCTGGGGCTGCGCCATCGCGATCGCGTACGCGCCGGCCGGTACGTCGCGCGCGACGACAGGCTCGCCGAAATAGCCGTGTGCCTTCGCGACGCGGTACGGACTGCAGACCTCCTTCACCCAAATCCGCTGAGCGCGCAAAGTATCCACCAGCAGCTTCGCGCGCGCGGCATCTCTGCCAGGCAGCAGCACGACCTGCTTCATCGGATCGCGCTGCCCCTCCTCGATCGCACTCTTCTTGAACTGATAGAAATCCCGCAGGCGCTGATCCTTGTG
Source organism: Vicinamibacterales bacterium (assembly GCA_050745085.1). Classification (GTDB taxonomy): domain Bacteria; phylum Acidobacteriota; class Vicinamibacteria; order Vicinamibacterales; family 2-12-FULL-66-21; genus DATAEE01. Next base: position 2,222 of record JBOGJB010000417.1, on the reverse strand, counting down.
CTCCGCCGTCAGTCGGAGCGAGGCCATCGTCCCCGTGTGGTGATGCAAGACGCCGTCGCGGAGCGTGAGGATCGTGCCGTCCTCGCGCTCCCACGCGAGCCCCTTGGAGCCGCCGCCGTCGGTCTCGAACGTCAGGCCGACCGATCCGTTCAGCGTCGGCCACGAGTCCCAGAAGCCGGCGAAGAAGAGGTCGAACCGCCCGCGGCGGTAGTAGCTCCATCCCTGCCGGTCGAAGGCGTCGCCGATCGCGTTGCCATACCGATCCATCCAGTCCGTCTGGTTTTTCGTGACGTTCAGGTTGATCGCCTCGGCCGGCGGCGGGAAGAACATGTTCTTCGTCTGCCCGTGATGGTCGATGAAAAGCACCGGGTTCCACTCGCCGAACGCCTTCACGATCGCCGCGGTCTCCGGCTGCGAGACGAAGAACGCGTCGCGGTTGAGATCGATCTGGTAGTGGTTGTTGTTCGTGCTCATCCCCCACGGCGCGTGGTGCTCGGCTGCCTGCGGGTCCGCCGTGCCGTCGCGGCCGACCTGCCCGGCGTTGTACCACGCCACGAACCGCTCGTGGCTCTCGGGGTTGTGCGCAGGGTTGACGATCGTCACGAGCCGATCCAGCACGAGCCGCGTCGTCTCGTCGGTGCCGGCCGCGAGCTGATAGCTCGTCTGAATCGCCGACTCGAACGCCGCCGACTCGTTGCCGTCGTTCGCGTGGTTCATCCACGCGACCGCGGGCATCGACGTCGCGATCGTCTCCGCCTCGGCGTCGGTCGACGTCCGAGGGTCGGCGAGCTTTTTCATCGCCGCCTGGATCTGATCGAGCCGCGCGATGTTGGCAGGCGACGAGATGATGACGAGATACAGAGGGCGCCTCTCGAACGACTGGCCGTAGCGGACGATCCGGACGCGCTCGTTCCCGCGGATCGCGTCGAGCCAGCGCTCGAGCCCGGCGTAGTCCGTGTGATACGTCCCGATGGGGTATCCGAGCACCGACTCCGGCCCCGGGACCTTGGGATCGTACGTGCCGCCGGGGAAGAACTCGAACCGCTGCGCAGAACCCGTTACAGCAAAACCGCCCGCGAGACAGAGGATGATGATTCGTCGCATACGTCGCTCTAAGCCCAGGTCCCACGCCCCAGGCCCCCAGCTACTCTCCTATCAGCTCCGCGACCGGCTTGAGGCCCTCCACGCGATCGCAGATCGCCTTGAGCATCATCATCATCGGGACCGCGAGGATGACCCCCCACGCGCCCCAGACCCAGCTCCAGAACAGCAGCCCGACGAAAACGGCGACGGGGTTCATGTGGCCGGCGCGGCCCATCAGCGCGGGCGAGAGGAACCAGCCCTCGATCGAGGTGATCGCCATCGCGGCGCCGGCGACCCGGAGCGCGCTCGCGAGGTCGTTGAACTGCAGGTATCCCACCACGAGCAACCCGACGCTGACGATCACTGGACCGAAGTAGGGAATGGTGTTCAGGATCCCGGCGGCAATGCCCCAGAAGAGCCACTCGCGCAGGCCGAGCCACCAGAGCGCCGCCGCCGTCACCGCGGCGACGAGCGCGCTCGTCAGCAGCAGCGTCATCAGGTAGCGCTCGATCTGGCTGTTGATCTCGTCCAGGATCTGGACGGTGACCTTCTTCTGGCTCAGCGTGGTGCCGCCGATCGTGACGAGCTTCTGTTTGTACAGGTCGCCGGTGACGAGCAGGAAGTACACGAGGAACAGGATCATCACGAACTCGCTCGCGAAGCCGACGAGCCCCATCGATCCCCACCACAGATAGTCGGCGGCGTTGAACCCAGGCTCGACGACCTGCACGCGCTGTACGCCGCTCGGCGCGGGCGACGCCGGACTGGCTGCGACCGCCGTCTTCTCCAGCTCGGTCGCCGCTTCCTGCACTTTTTCGAGCGTGCTCTCGTCGCGCCCCAGCCGCTGCTGCCGTATTGACTCCCGCATCTGGCGCGCCGCCCGCGGCAGGTCGTCCACGATCCGGATCGCGTCGTCCGACACCGACCAGACCGCGGCGGCCAGCGCCGCGATGAGCACCGTCACGGCGACGGCCGCCCCTAGAAACCGCGGGACCCACACGCGCTGCAGCGAGGTGACGATCGGCGCCAGCATGTAGCTGATGAGCACGGCGAGCACGAACGGAATGAGGACCGGTTGCGCGTACTGGAGGATGAGGATCGTCGCGAGCACGAGCATAGCCGAGAGCGCCGCGCTGCGG
>JBOGJB010000416.1:0-2941 GCA_050745085.1 Vicinamibacterales bacterium | reverse complement strand
TTGGTTGCGGGGGGGGGATTTGAACCCCCGACCTTTGGGTTATGAGCCCAACGAGCTACCGGACTGCTCCACCCCGCGACAGAAGATAGCTATTCTATCAGCTGTCAGCGAGAGTTCGCAAGCTCGATAGGGCTACGGCTTCGTCCGATCCTTGACAACAAACAGCACTTCGCCCGGACGGATGAGGCCCAGTTCCTTGCGCGCCAGCTCCTCGATCGCGGCCGGGTCTTCCTTCAACCGCCGCGCCTCTTCCCGCAGCCGCGCGTTTCCGGACCGTAGCCCCGCGATCGAGCCGGAGAGCTCGGCATCTTGGCGGCGGGCCCGTATCATCTCCAGCAGTCCCTTATCGCCGACCAGGGCGTCCACGGCGACGACGAACGACAGGATGAGCAGGGCCCACCGGACGGCCTGGCGAGGGCTGCCGGCGCGGCCGCTCTCGGCGGCCGGAGCCCCCCCGCGAGTCCGGCGCTTGGGCCTCAGAGCAGGTGCCTCCCCTGTTTTTGGAAGACCGGTACGCATCGTGGAATGGGCGCGGACGTTGTACGGTAGTTTCGACAGAAGTACAAGGCTTCTTTACGCCAGAGATAGAGGCCAGGGATCAGGCGACCAAGGACGAAGGACCAAGGACGAAGGACCAAGGACGAAGGACCAGGGACGAAGGACCGGACGAAGGACCCAGGGACTAAGGACTAAGGACTAGGGACTAGGGACTAGGGACTAGCTAGGGACTACAAAGATGCCATCCCCTGACTACGTGATCGCGCTTACGACCCTGCCGGCCGACGCCGACGCGCATAGCTTCGCGCGCACGCTCGTCGAAGAACGGCTGGCCGCCTGCGTCAACGTCCTGCCGGAGATGACGTCGATCTATCGGTGGGAAGGGAAGGTGGAGCAGGAACCGGAGCGGCAGGTGGTCGTCAAGACGTCCCGGGCGCGGCTCGCGGAGCTCCGGGAACGCGTCCGCGAGCTGCACACCTACGACGTGCCCGAGTTCATCGTCATTCCAATCATCGACGGGAGCGATCCGTATCTGACGTGGGTGAGAGAGTCGACCGCGCCCGCCACCACGCGATGATGGCCGGGAGGAGCGACAGAAAGATAACTCCCGCCACGAGGAGGTGGAGACGTTTTTCGAGATCGGGGATGGCGCGGCCGAGGAAGTAGCCGGTCAGCGTCATGCTCGCGACCCAGCCGATCCCCCCCAGGATGTTGTACACGGCGAACTGCCGGTACGTCATCTCGGCCGCGCCGGCGACGACCGGCGCGAACGTCCGGATGATCGGCACGAAGCGGGCGATGACGATCGTCTTGCCGCCATGGCGCTCGTAGAACTCGTGGGTCCGGAGCAGGTGCTCCCGGCGGAAGAAAAACGAGTTCGGCCGGCTGTAGAGAGCCTTGCCGGCGCGCCGGCCGATGTAGTAGCCGGTCGCGTCGCCGACGATCGCCGCCGCCATCACGAGCACGTTCAGCCAGACGATGTCGAGGTCCCCGCGCGCGGCGAAGAGGCCGGCGGTCACGAGCAGCGAGTCGCCCGGCAGGAAGAACCCCACCATCAGCCCCGTCTCGGCGAAGACGATCGCGACGATGCCGATGAGGCCGCCGATCCGGATCAGCTCGGGGACGTTATAGACGGTCTCGAAGAACCTCTGGACGAAAGCGATCAGCGTGTCGATCACAGTCCCTCGAGCGCCTGGCGCAGATCGTCCTTGAGATCCTCCACGTCCTCGATCCCCGCCGAGATGCGGACCATGCCGTCGGTGATACCGATCGCGGCCCGGCGGTCGGGCGGGACCGACGCGTGCGTCATCGTCGCCGGATGTGAGATGAGCGTCTCGACGCCGCCGAGGCTCTCGGCGAGCGACATCAACCGTACGCGGTTGAGTACGTGGCGCGCGGCGTCCAGCGAGCCGACGTCGAAGGTCAGCATGCCGGAGAACCCGCGCATCTGTTTCTTCGCGAGCGCGTGTTGCGGGTGCGACGGGAGACCCGGATAAAGGACCTGCTTCACCTTCGGGTGCGACGCGAGGAGCTCCGCGAGCGCCATCCCGTTGACGTTGTGCTGCGCCATCCGGACCGCCAGCGTCTTCGTGCCGCGCAGGACGAGCCAGGCGTCGAACGGGCTCAGGATCGCGCCCATCCCGTTCTGCACGAACTTCAACCAGTCGAGGTCATCCGGACTCTGCGCAACGACGATGCCGCCGACGCTGTCGCTGTGGCCGTTGAGGTACTTCGTCGTACTGTGCACGACAAGGTCCGCGCCGAACTCGATCGGGCGCTGGTTGTACGGGCTCGCGAATGTGTTGTCCACGACGAGCTTCGCGCCGCGGACGTGCGCGATCTCGGCAGCGCGGGCCAGATCGGCAAGCCGCATTACCGGGTTGGTCGGCGTCTCGACGAAGAGCATTCGGGTCTTCGGGATCATCGCCTGCTCGACGAGCTCCGGCCGCGACGTGTCGACGTAGCTGAACGTCAGCCCGTAGCGCGTGAGGATCTTGTCGAAGAACCGGAACGTGCCGCCGTAGGTGTTGTCGGTGACGACGACGTGGTCGCCGGCCTTGAGCATGCTGGCGATCGCGCCGATCGCCGACATCCCCGAGGCGTAAGCGTAGGCGCCCCGGCCCCCTTCGATGGCGGCGATGTTCGCCTCGACGGTCGCGCGCGTGGGGTTCTGCGTGCGTCCGTACTCGAAGCCCTTGTGCTGGCCGAGCGCCTCCTGCACGTAGGTCGCCGTCTGGAAGATCGGCGTGATGATGGCGCCGGTCGACGGATCAGGCGTCTGCCCGGCGTGGATGCACACGGTTGAGAAGCGCGCGTTGTCAGTCAGCTTCACAGCAGTTTCTGGTTTCTGGTGCCTAATCGAAGACACCCTTCGAGATATAGCGTTCCGCGCCGTCCGGGATGACGGTCACCACTCGGGCGCCGGCGCCGAGGCGCGCGGCGA
>JBOGJB010000415.1:0-12184 GCA_050745085.1 Vicinamibacterales bacterium | reverse complement strand
GATCACGACCGGATCCACCATCGACAGGCCGCGGAAGATGTACTCCCCGAGGCCTCCGGCGCCGATCGCCGCCGCGATGGTCCCGGTGCCGACGCCGACCACGGCGGCGACGCGGATGCCGGCGACGATAGAGGGGAGCGCGAGCGGCAGCTCGACGAGGCGCAGCAGCTGCCGCGGCGTCATGCCCAGCGCCGTCCCTGCTTCGCGCAGCGCCGGATCCACGCTCGCCAGCCCCGCCGCCGTCGTCCGGACGATCGGCAGCAGCGCGTAGAGGATGAGCGCGACGAGCGCGGCCCGGGCGCCGAGGCCGACGAGCGGAATCGGGATGAGGAAGCCGAGGAGCGCCAGACTGGGAATGGTCTGCACGACATTCGCCGCGACGACAATCGGACGCCCGGCGCGGGGACGCTTCGCGGCGAAGATGCCGAGCGGCAGTCCGATCGCGATAGCGACGAGGGTGGAAACGGAAACCAGGAACACGTGCTCGCCGGCGAGGCGCAGCAGCTCCGCGCGGTGCGAGGACCAGAACTCGAGAAGCCTCATAGCCGCGGCATAGCGTCCAGCAGACGACGGACGCGTGGATCGTGAGAGCGGGCGATCGCGGCCGGTGAGTCGCACGCCGCGAGCGCTCCGTCCGCGAGGACGCCGACACGATCGGCGAGCGCGAACGCCTCGCCGATGTCGTGCGTCACGAGCAGAATCGTCTTGCGGACGCGCGACTGGATGCGCCTCAGCTCGGCGTGCAGCTCGGCGCGCGTGACCGGATCGAGCGCGCCGAACGGCTCGTCCATCAGCAGCACGGGCGGATCCGCCGCGAGCGCGCGCGCGACGCCGGCCCGCTGCCGCTGGCCGCCCGACAGCTCCGACGGCCATTTCGCCGCGAACCGCTCCGGCTCCAGGCCGACCAGCTCGAGAAGCGCGGCGACCTCGCGGTCGCCGAACGGGCGATCGTCGAGCCGCGGCACCAGCGCCACGTTCCCGCCGACCGTCATGTGCGGGAAGAGGGCGATCTCCTGCAGGACGTACCCGCAGCGGCGGCGGAGCACGATCGGATCCCACTCGCGCGTCTCGCGTCCTTCGACCATGACGCGCCCGTCATCCGGCTCGAGCATGCGGTTGACGAGCCGGAGCACCGTCGTCTTGCCTTCTCCGCTCGCGCCGACGAGCGCGACGGTTTCGCCCGGCTCGACCGTAAGGGTGAACCGCTCGAGCACCCGGCGCCCGCCACGCGCGATGGAGACGCTGTCGAAGGCAATCACGAGCGTCAGAATTCAGAATCTAGAATCCAGAATTCAGAAGGCCATGACGAGCACGCCGGTGACGACCGCGCCGGCGCGCATCTCGTCGCCCAGGTTGAAGCCGCCGTCACGAATGAGGAGGCGCGCGTCGCCGCGCAGCCCCCAGCCTTTGAAGAAACCCCGGCGCCCGGAGGACAACCAGTAGCTCACGCCGCCGCCGGCGTGGTACGCCGTCCCGGTTTCGACGAGCGTCTGGTTCTCGTGGAGCTGACGCAGGTAGCCGGCGCCGGCGCGGATGAACGGCACGAGCCGGCCGTACGGCCGGAAGTGAACGACGACCGCCCCGTCGATCACGTACTCGCTGAGGTCTTCGACCGCGGTCACGTCGGGAAGGCCCTCGGCGTCGCTCGTCAGGCGAGTGGACACCTGGTGGCGCGCGAAGAGCCCACCCGCCTCGATCGCAACCCGGGGCGTGAGATAGAAGGCGAGCCGCGCTTCCGCCCCGGCGCCCGGACCGATCTCGCTCGCGGCGACGAACAGCGCGAAGGATCCGCCGCCTGGCTGGTTGCGCGTCTCGCTCGCTTCGTCCCTGCCGAGCGACGACCCGCTCGCCCAGACCGCGCCGGCCGTCAGCTCGAACGATCGCGGTCGACCTTGCGCACGCGCCTCCGCGCCCGCCACCACCAGGATGAGCAGCGCGATCCCCAGCGGCCTCATCGGGATCTGCGTGTATCTGCGTTCATCTGCGGCCGCGGCCTCACTTAGGCACCACACGTATCTCGACTCGATCCCCCGCGCCGCCGCGCGGGGCGACGGCGAGCCGATCGTGGAACGCGGCGCGGAAGTCGACGTCGATGTCCGCCTCCTCCGAGAAGAAGCTGGTGACGTCGGCGTCGTCGATCGGCTCGACGCGCAGCACGTACGGCCCCGGCTCGAGCCCCGCGATGACGAAGGCGCCGACGGACCCGAGCGAGAAGCCCGAGACGAGCGCGCCGGTCCGCTGGCTCCACGCGACGACGTGCGCACCGACGATCCCCTGGCCGTTCTTCGTCACGCGGCCACTGATCGAGCCGGTACGGGACCGGAATTCGCCTTCGGGATAGATGTCCGAGACGCCGGCGATGTCGTCGGGATGAAGCGTGCGCTCCTCGACGTTACCCGCGGAGAACGCGATCGGGAACATGACCGCCGCGGAGGCAATCACGCGACGTCCGCCGCCGGGCCGAAGCTCCGTCTCGCCGATGGCGGAGTGTCCGAGCCCCAGCAGATGCCCGGCCTCGTGCAGCGCGATCGACTCGACGTCGAAGCGCCCCGTCTCGCCGGTCGGCGACACCGACCACTCGAACGTCGAGTTGAAGAAGATGTCCGCCTCGACGATCTCGCCCGTCAGCTCGTTGGTCAGGATGTGCGTCGCGGCGAGCACACGATCCTGATCCGGCCGCGGCAGGAATCCGAGCGTCGTCAACCCGTCGTCGTCCAGCGGGTTCGCCGTCGTGAAGCCGGCGAAGGTGCCGCTGAACGTCGCGGTCGCCACGTCCTGCCAGGTCTGAAACGCGCGCCCGACCGCGGCCTGGAACTGCGCGGGCGTCACGCCGGGCACGCCGCGGTTGGTGATGAAGTAGCGCATCGGCAGCCGCTCCCACTTGAGCTGCACGGTGCGGCCGTTCGCGCGGCCCCCGAGCTTCAGGTACGCGGAGGCGGGCGGCGGCGCGCCGGCACCGATGAGCACGGTCAGGGCGCCGGCGAGGACGCGGCGGCCGATCGTCATCGCGCGCCCGTCTTGCGCGCGAGGAGCGCGCGCACGTCCGCCGCGAAGCGTTCAAGCGTCGGCGCGGGACGATTCGGATCGCCCCGCACGAGCCGGACGGGCTCGACGTCCGGCGAGACGAGCGCGGGCGGGATCACGGTGCGCCGGCCGGACTCCGGATCGGTGCGCACGCGATACACGCCCTGACTCAGGCCCAGCACGTACGGCACCGACGGCCCGCGACTGCCGAGAAACAGCACGACCTCGTCTCCCACGTTGAAGATCGGCGCGCCGACGACGCGGCTCCGGTAGGCACCCATCCGGCCGCCGGGGACGCGCAGCGTGACGGTCTCGCCGAGATCGCCCTTGAGGTACGTCGCCGCCGCGACGGTCACGTAGGTCTCGATGGCGCGCCGCCCTGCCAGCCACTCGGCGCGCACGTCGACCACACGGCCGTGCACGATCGCGGTGGATTCGGCCGTCAGCGCGGAGAGATCTGCCGGGATGAGGACGGTGGCGCCAGCTGTCGCGGTCAGGACGAGTCCCGCGATCAGCGTAAATGCCCAATGCCTAATGCCCAATGCCAAACGCGTTACGCTCGCCATAGATTCAGATCCGCCGGGCTGGCTCCTCAGTTTACAACGCGCAGGATGGCTTCTGCCGCGCGCCGTGACGCACCCGGGCCGCCCAGCTTCGCGCGGACGTCCGCGAGCGCGGCGCCCATGTCCGACGCGCGCGCGCGGTCGGTCAGGAGCGACACCGCTTCGCTGGCGACCGCCTCTGGCGTGAATGCCTGCTGCACCAGCTCCGGGACGATCCGACGGCCGGCGACGAGGTTGACCATGCCGTAGGTGTCCACCTTCACGAACGGCTTGCCGATCGCGTAGGTCAGCGGCGACACGCGGTAGACGATCACCATCGGTGTGCCGTGAATCGCCGCCTGGACGGTGGCGGTTCCCGACGCGGTCAGCGCGACGTCCGCCGCCGCCAGCACGTCGTCCGCGCGTCGTTCGATGATGGTGGGTCCACCCAGCTGCGCGAACAGCTCATCGGCCAGCCCCGGCGCACGCGCGACGACGAACTGCGCGGAGGGGACCCGCGCCGCGATGAGGCGCGACGCGGCGACGAGGTCCGGGAGGATCGTGCGCAGCTCGTTCGGGCGGCTGCCGGGCAAGAGCGCCACCACGGGCTTATCCGCATCGAGGCCGAGCGATCGACGGACCTCGACGCGCGGCCCGGAGGCGCGCGCGAGCTCGACGAGCGGATGGCCGACGAACTCGACCGGCACTCCCGCCTCGCGGTAGATCCGCTCCTCGAACGGAAAGATGACGAGCACGAGGCGTGCGAACCGGCGCATCGCCTTCATGCGCCCGGGACGCCACGCCCAGAGCTGCGGACTGATGTAGTACACCACCGGCACGCCGAGCCGACGCATGGCCTCGGCGACGCGGAAGTTGAAGTCGGGAAAATCGACCGCGACGAAGACGTCCGGCCGCAGAGCCGCCGCGTCGTCGACGATTCGGCGGTACATCGCCCGCGCGCGGGGCAGCACGCGCAGCGCCTCGACGAGGCCGGTCACCGCGATGCCGCGATAGTCCGCAAGGAGCGACGCCCCGGTCGACCGCAGGTGGTCGCCGCCGATGCCCGCGATCTCGAGAGACGGGTTCAGCGCGCGCAGCTCGCGCGCCAGCGCCCCCGCGTAGAGATCGCCGGAGGCTTCGCCGCAGGAAACGAGAATGCGGGGCATCGTCAATGCCCAATGCCTACGGCCAAATGCCTGAGGGGTCTGCGCTCTCTACTGGGACTGTCTCGAGTGCGGTCCCTTTCGGCATTCGGCATTGGGCATTCGGCATTGAGAGCGTGAGCGTCAGAGCGGCTTCCGAAAAAGCGCGTCGTCGAGCGGAATGTTGATCGCGAAGCGCGTGACCTCGCGCTCGACGACGATCGCGCCCGCCTGCCGGAGAACGGCACGGAACGCGACCTGGATGCCGTCGATCGTCCTGTAGTCCGAGAAGAGCTCCTCGGCTTCGGCCGGGCCGGCCGGGCCATCGGTCGTGTAGCGTTGCTTGACGACCAGGGCGGTCTCCGCATCGAGAAACAGCGTGACGGCATCAGGCGTGCTGCCCGCCAGCTCGAGGACCTGCAGCCGGCCGTCCCCGTCTCGGACGTCCGCGAGCGCGCGCGCCGCAATCTCGCCGCGCTCGGCGCGCAGCAGCAGCGAAATGATGTCCCTGCCGGCGCCGGCGCGGAAGCGCTCGCGCTCGGCCGGCGACGCCTCGGTCAGACCGCCGGGCCCACGCACCCACGCGTCGCCGCCCGCATACACCTGCACCATTCGGCCCGACGGGAGCGCCGCCTCGACGCGGAAACGATCGGGATAGGCGATGTAGGTCGACGAGGCGGTCTTCACACGTCCGTCCGACGTCACGAGCGTCGTCTGCGTGTCGGCGCGCGCGGTGCGGACGGAGCGCAGGCGCTCGAGCCCGCCCTTCGCGTCAATTGCTCGCCGAAGCAGGCGGGACGCCGTCGCGTCGTCTTTTGCCGCGGGCGCGCGACCGCCGGCGCGGCGCAGGTCGGCGGTCGAGAGGTCCAGCTCGGTGAGCGCGATCCGCTCGAACTGCTGGAACCCGACACCGGCGAGCTGCGTGGCGAACACCGACGCGTCGCCGACGAGCACGATCGACAGCCGGTCCGGCTTGAAATAGGTCTTCGCAACGCGCTGGATATCGTCGACCGACACGGCGGTCACGCGATCCCGGAATGTCTGCAGCTCCTCCAGGTCGAGGCCATAGAAGACGGCGTTCAGGACCTGCAGCGCGATGTCGCTCGGCGTTTCGATCGTGAGCGGGAAGCTGCCCGCCAGGTAGTCCTTCGCGCCGTCCAGCTCGCCGGAGCCCACGCGCTCCCGCTGGAGCTTCCAGTACTCGTCCACGACGAGCCTCAGCGCCTCGCCCGTCGTCTCCGATCGGGTGTCCGTCTCGGCGACGATGTCACCCGTCTGGCGCATCGTCTCCAGATCCGCGGAGGCGCCGTAGGTCAGGCCGCGCTCCGATCGCAGGACGCGATGCAGGCGGTTGCTCCCCTCGCCGCCGAGGATCTTCGTCGCGAGGTCGACCGCGAGGTAGTCCGGGTGCTTGCGCGGCAGCGCGAGGTGCCCCACGCGAATCTCGGTCTGCACCGCTCCCGGCCGATCGACGATGACAACGCGGCGCGTCGGATCCGGCGGCGGCGGCGGGGTTGGCGGCGTCGCCTCGGGCCGCCGCTGCCAGTTGCCGAACGCGCGCTCGGCCCCTTTGAACGCTTCTTCAGGCGTGACGTCGCCGACGATCGCCAGGATCGCGTTGTTCGGCGCGAAGAACGCGTTGTGAAACGCGACGAGGTCGTCGCGCGTCAGCCGGCCGATCGACTCGGGCGTGCCGGTGTTCGGCTTGCCGTACGGATGGAAACCGTAGACGAGCCGGTCGAACACGACGTTCGCGAGGTACTCGGGGTCCTCGTAGCTGACCTTCAGGCTGGACAGGATCTGCTGGCGCTGCCGATCGATCTCGCCGGGCGCGAACGCCGGGTTGCGCGCGACGTCCGACACGAGCGCCAGCGCGAAGTCGAAGCTGTCCTTCATCACGACGGCGTTGACGAACGTCAGGTCGGTTCCGGCGCCGGCGCCGATCGCGCCGCCGATCTGATCGATCGAGCCGGCGATGTCCTGGGCGCTGCGCGTTGTGGTCCCCTGATCGAGGAGCATGGCCGCGAGCGACGCGACCCCCGGCTTGTCGGTCGGATCCTGCGCCGCCCCCGCGCGTACGAGGAGCCGGAGCGAGACGGCCGGCTGCTCGGCGTGCGACACCGCGATCACCTGCAGGCCGTTCTCGAGCGTCTTGATCGCGTACGGCGGGAACTTCACCTCGCGCGCCGGCAGCGGGCGCGGCGGGCGCTCTGACGGCCACTCTTGCGAGAGTGACTGGACGGGAAGCCCAATCAGCAGTGCCACGGCCGGCGCGAGGCGCCGGAGGGAAGCGCGGCGATGCCGCGCCGCCGAGCGCCCGCGAGCGGGGGTGGGGCCCCGCGAGCTCAAAAGACTGAAGGCGGTTGTCAGGATCACGCGGATGGAGGACGTCACTCCTGACCTCCCGTGCCGCCTTTGGGCATCACATGAATGACCAATCGCGACTGCGGCGTGAAGTAGGTCTTCGCCACCCGCTGGACGTCGGCGGCGGTCGTGTTCATGAAGATGTCGAACTCGCCGTCCGCGGTCTTGATGTCGTCGTGGATGACGACCGCGTGGCCGAGGTGCGCGGCCTTCTGTTGGTTCGACTCGCGCCCGAGGATGTAGTCGCGCGCGAACTGGTTCTTCGCGCGCTCCAGCTCGCCGGAGGTCACACCCTCGGTCTTCAACCGCTCCAGCTCACCGATGAGCGCTCGCTCGGCTTCGGCCGGCGAGCGGCCCGGCTGGACGATCGCGACAGCGAAAAACAGGTTCGGATCCTCGATGATGTTCCCCTGCCCGAAGGCCGCCAGCGCGATCTGCTCCTCGTAGACGAGCTTCCGGTAGATGCGCGAGCTCTGCCCGTCGGAGAGGACCTTCGACGCGATGTGCAGCGGATACGAATCCGGGTGTCCGTCGAACGTGATCGGATGCGCAACCACGACCGCGGGCAGCGGCCACGGCTCGGAGAGCGTGACGTGCCGCTCCTTCTTGGGCGCCGGCTCCTGCGGGATGTCGCGCGGCACCGCGCGCGTGGACTTCGCGACGCGCCCCACATACCGATCGACGAGCTGCAGCGCCTCGGCGTTCTCGAAGTCGCCGACCAGCACGAGCGTCGCGTTGTTCGGCACGTAGTACGTGCGGTAGAACTCGCGCACGTCGTCGATCGACGCCGCCTCGAGGTCCACCATGCTGCCGATGGTCGGGTGCTTGTAGGGGTGCACCGTGAACGCCTGGCCGTAGATCAACTCCGACAGCCGGCCGTACGGCTGATTCTCGACCCGCATGCGGCGCTCCTCTTTCACGACCTCGCGCTCCGTGCGGAAGATCCCCTCGTCGATCCGGAGCGACGCCATGCGATCGGCCTCGAGCCAGAGGATCAGCGGAAGGTACTGCGCGGGCACGGTCTCCCAGTACACCGTCGCGTCCTCGGTCGTGTAGGCGTTGCTCTGCCCGCCGATGCTCGAGATCGCGGAGGGGTGCTGCTCGTTCTCGACGTTCTTCGAGCCCTTGAACATCATGTGCTCGAAGAGGTGCGCGAAGCCGGTGCGCCCGGGGCGCTCGTCCTTGGAGCCGACGTGATACCAGAGCTGGAGGTGCACAATCGGCGTCGAGTGATCCTCGAGCAGCACGACCGTCAGGCCGTTGGCGAGCGTGGAGATTTTGTAATCGAGCTTGGGCGGCCGGGTCGCCGCGGTCGGCGACGCAGCCCATGGAGCGAGCGTGACGGCGAGCGCGACGGCCGCCGCCGCCCCCGCGCGGAGTTGAACCATTAAACGATTATGGCATAGGCCGGCGCGCGAGCGCGGCTTCGAGCTCCGCGATGCGCCGTTCGAGATCGGCCACCGTTTTTCGTAACTCGGGCAGCTTCTTGAAAACGGTTGAGGCCTTGAGCCACTCGCGGTTCGGGATGGCCGGGTATCCGGTGACGAACGTCCCTGCGTCGACGGAGTTCGTCACACCGCTCTGCGCCGCCAGCACCGCCCCGCGCCCGATCGTGATGTGACCGACCACACCCACCTGTCCCGCCATCGTCACGCGCTCCTCGACCACGGTGCTGCCGCCGATGCCGGTTTGCGCGGCGATGAGCGCATCGCGGCCGATCCGCACTCCGTGCGCGATCTGCACGAGGTTGTCGATCTTCGTACCCGCGCCGACCCGCGTCTCCCCCACCGCTGGCCGGTCGACCGTTGAGTTCGCGCCGATCTCCACGTCATCCTCGATAACGACGCCGCCGGTCTGGGGGATTTTGTGGTGCGTGCCGTCGGGGCGCCGGGCGAAGCCGTAGCCGTCGCTGCCGATGACGGCGCCATCCTGCACGATCACACGGCGTCCGATCTCGACCTGCTCGCGGATCGACACGCGCGCATGGACGACGCAGTCCTCGCCGATCCGGGCGCCGGGACCGATCGTCACGTGCGGGTACACGATCGTGCGCGCGCCGATCGACGCGCCGTCGCCGATCGCGACGAACGGGCCGATCGAGACGCCGTCGCCGAGCGTCGCGCCCGCGCCGACCGACGCGAGCGGGTGGAGCCCCGGCTTCGGCCGCATCGGCGGCGCGAGAATCTCGACCGCCTTCGCGAACGCGAGGTACGGGTGCGGGCTCCGCAGCACCGCGCAGGCGGGCGCGGGGGCGCCGTCGGCGGCGATGACCGCCGACGCGCGTGTCGCGCCGAGGGCCGTGGCGTACTTCGGATTGGAGAAGAACGTGAGGTCGCCCGGCTTTGCCTGCTCAAGGCCGGCGACGCCCGTGATGTCGATCGCGCCGTCCCCCTCGAGGCGACAGTCCAGACGGTGGGCTAGTTCACTCAGGGTCACCGGAGCGAGTATAGCGAATGCCAAATGCCGAATGCCAAATGCCGAAAGGGACTGCGCCCTACACCGTCGCGATACGCTGCACGAATGACGTGAGGTGTTCCAGGCGCAGCCGCGCGGCGATGTCGCGCAGCCTGGGCTCCCGCGCGTCCGGATGGAGCGCGAGCGTCGCGCGCAGCTCGCTCAGCGCCGGGCTCGGCTCGGCGCGCCAGCGGACGACCTGCAACCCCTGCCGCGCACCACGCATCGACAGAAAATGTCCGACGAACCGGAAGAGGAAATAGTAGGCGACCACGTTAGGGCCCGGCACGAGCATCACCGCGCCGGACGCGATGAAGCCGAGCAGATCGATCGCGAACCAGCGGCGATGCCGCTCGTAGTCGACGCCGAGCTGCGCGCGCAGGGCGGCGATGGCGTCGCGCTCGGAGAGATCCTGCGGGTAAACGAGCGCCGCCGCCTCGCAGCCGCGCAGGTGCCAGAGCAGCCGTTGCTCGGCGATCGACTCCGCAATCCAGCGCATCGTGCGGTCGCGCAGCCGCCGCGTGAACGATTTCGGCTCCGCCGGATCCGCCACGCCCCCCGATCCGCGGTGATCGGTGGCCGACTGCCGCTCGCGATGCTCGCGCTCGGCGGTCGCGAGGATCTCGCGGAACCGCATGACGATGCGCTTGACGAATCCGGCGCGGGACTCCCGCTCCTCGACCGGAGGCGCCGCCTCGGCCACCTCACAGTAGAGCTCATGACGCGAGCCGCCGGCGGGAACCAGGAAAACATCCACTGATACATAATACGGTCGATGCTGGAGGGCGTTCTTCTCGCCTGCATCGCCACGGCATCTCGGCCGTCCGCCCCTGGGCTGGACTCGGGGCAGGCCGGGGCCGAGACGGTCCGGCTCGAAGTCCGCGTCTTCGCCGGCGCCGAAGACGTGACGCCGCGGGCGCGCGTGCAGATTCACCCGTCCGGCACGCGCACGACGCCGCTTGCCCCAGGGTCGCGCGGCGAGCGGCACATCGTCGAAGTCGCGCCCGGCATGTACGACGTCCAGGCGATCGTCGAGCAGGACGGCCGCGTCGTCGGCATCCGGTGGGCGGAGCGTCTGGCGGTGATGGCGTACCCGGACGAAGCCGGGGACCATCTCGAAGTGATCAACGTGAGGAACGGGTTCGGCGCGCTGCAGGTGCGCGCGAAGGATGGCGCGCCGGTGCAGGGCGAGGCGGCGCTCTACCCCTCCGGGTCGCGCGAGGCCGCGCGCCGCGTGACGCCCGCGGCGCGGACCGCCGGGTGGATGCTCTTCGTGGTCCCGGCCGGACTCTACGATCTCGTCGCCGGCGCCGATCCGCGCCAGCAGGTCGCGGACATCGAGGTCCCGGCCGACCGGACGCGCCTCAAGTTCATGCCGTGAGTATTCTGTTCACCGACCTCGTCGGCCGCATGCTCCTCGCCGCCGCGCTTGGGGCCGCGATCGGTTGGGAGCGCGAGCTGCGGCAGAAGGAGGCGGGGCTCCGCACGAACATCCTGATCACGATGGGCTCGGCGCTCTTCACGATCATGTCGGTCGAGATGGCCGGGCCGGCCGGCGACTCGAGTCGCATCGCGGCGCAGATCGTCACCGGCGTCGGCTTTCTCGGGGGCGGAGCCATCCTTCATCAGAAAGGCACGATTCAAGGCCTGACGACGGCGGCCACGATCTGGATGAACGCGGCGATCGGCGTCGCGGCGGGCGGAGGGCGCTACCGGCTGGCAATCGTCGCGACGGCGATCACGCTCGTCACGCTCGTCGCGCTGGTTCCGGTTGATCGCTGGCTGGACAAGCGAAACTAGCGGCTGCGGATCTTCCTGTTGACCCGCGGCTGTTCCAGCGGAACGGGCGGCTTGCCGGCTGTCTCCCACGCCCCGGCAATCATCCCCGCGATCCCGCTGGCCGCCTCGCCGAGCCGGCGCTCCAGGATGTCCTTCGATCCCGCGAAGAGCTGATCGAAATACGCATCGTCATACTCCTCGCGTCCGACGACCGCCTTGCGATCGACGGCGAGGATGGCGTCGGTGAGCGGGAAGCCGGACAGCAGCGTCTCGAAGATGAAGTCGCGCGGCTGGCGGACCGGCACGGCCGGCTTCGGGACCACCGTCACGCGATCCTGGTAGCGGCGCATCAGCTCTCCCTCGAACCGGGCGTGGATGCCGTGCTGGTTCGTGAGCTGGCCGTCGTAGTTGAGCGCGGCATGAAACGGGACGTGCGCGTCGCCGGTGTAGTGCGCGATGACGGCGCTGAAGAACTTGATGTCCTCACCGGCGAATGGCGCGGTCCCGTCCCCGTACTGGCGGAACGCCCTCGCGAGCTTGTCGTAGATCTCCGCGGTCCGCCAGGGGAGCAGGCCGTTTCTCTCGACCATCTCCTTGCCGTACTTCTTCACGGCGGCATCGTAGTCGCGCGGCAGATCGGAGAACGGGTACGGCCCATAGCCGTCCAGGTCGAGGAAGTGGCGCGGCGGCTCCTCGAGGAACCCGGCGTTGCGCCACAAATCCGGATCGATCGAGTGCTCGACGACGAAGGCGCGATGCTTCTCGAAGAACGGACGGATCTCCGCGGGCAGAAGCTGAATCGCCCGGTCGGTGACCCATCGATGGACGTCGAAGCTCCAGGCGCGCGCCGGCTGGCTCGCGATCGTCAGACCGATCGCG
>JBOGJB010000414.1:0-6119 GCA_050745085.1 Vicinamibacterales bacterium | reverse complement strand
CGTCGATCACCGACCCGCAGGCGGCGCTCGCCGCGAAGTACTTCCTCGAGGGGGCCGCGCTCGACGAGCCTGACGCGGAGCCGGAGCGCCAGGATCAGGCCGCGGCCGCCTACCGCCGCGCGCTCATCATCGATCCCGAACTGGTGCCGGCGATCGTGAACCTCGCGAACATCCACTACGCGGGCGACGAGCTGATCGAGGCCGAGGCGCTCTACGAGCGCGCCATCGCGCTCGACCCGGAATGCTTCGAGGCGCACTTCAACCTGGGGAACATCTATCACGACCTCTCACGCTACGTGGAGGCCGTCGCCTGCTACCGCGAAGCGGTCACGCTCAACCCGGGCTATGCCGACGCGCACTTCTATCTGGCGGTAACGCTCGAGAAGATGGGGCAGTCGGCCGAGGCCAAGCCTCACTGGAACTCGTATCAGCGCCTCGCGCCGGACGGGGAGTGGGTGGAGCTCGCGAAGGAGTTCTCTGAGTAGACACACCAGGCACTAAGAACCAAGCACTAGGAACTAGCGCGGGTCAGTCAGCCTGACTGGCATCGCAGAGTGGATCGGGCCCAACGCCCTGACGGCGCTGCCGATCGCCGGTGCGACGCAGACGATCGGGGTCTCGCCCGCGCCAGCAGAGGGAAGATCGCGGCGGTTCAGCAGCTCGATCTCGATGGGCGGCACGTCGCTGAAGCGCGGCACGCGATACTGCTCGAGCGTGCCGTTCAGGATCCGACCCCCGGCGAAGGCAATCGCCTCGAAGAGCGCGCCGCCGAGCCCCTGCACGACCGCGCCTTCGACCTGATTGTGCAGCCCGTCCGGGTTGACGATCGCGCCGCATTCGAAGACGACGACCAGGCGCTCGACGCGGAACCCGCCGGGCGCCCTCGAGACGTCCGCGGCGGTCGCGACGTAGCTGCCTTTCTCGGTGCCGCACGCGATGCCCAGCGCTCGATCCTTACTCGAGGCGGGCCTGCCCTGAGCCTGGTCGACGGTTCGGCGGTGCTCACCGTCGACCCTGAGCTTGCCGAACGGGTCGAAGGGCCAGCCCGACCGTCTGGCCGCAGCGGCCAACACGTCGCGCATGCGCGAGTCCTTCAGGTGGGCCATGCGGAACTCGACCTGATCCCACCCGAGCGCGCGCGCCATTTCGTCCATCTGCATCTCGCGCGCGAAGTGGTTGGCGGTCGCGGCGAGGCCGCGGTAGGAGCCCTGCCGAAGCGGCGAGCTCGCGGGGTGGAACGCGATCCGTTGGTTCGCGATGTCGTAAGGCGTGCGAATCGCGGAGGCTCCGGAGTTCCAGTTGTCGAACTCCCACGCGATCACGCGGCCGCTCGCGTCAACGGCGCTCTTCACCTCGATGAGGCCGCCGGGCCGCAGGTAGCCCCACGCGAACTCCTCGGCGCGCGTCCATACGAGCTTGACCGGCCGTCCCGCCGCCTTCGCAAGCCGCGCGGCCTCGATCGCGTGCTCGCCCGAGTGCTTGCCGCCGTAGGCGGAGCCGGTATCGGGCACGATCACGCGGACGCGATCTTCCGCGAGGCGAAACGCCTCCGCCAGCTCGGCGCGCACGCCGAACGGACGCTGCGTCCCGGTCCAGACAGTGAGCCGTCCGCTGCTCCATTCGGCCACGGCCGCGCGCGGCTCGAGCGGCACGTGCGCGATGTACGGCACGCGATACGTCGTCTCGAACCTCCGCGCCGCCCCCGTCGATGCCTGCGCGACGTCGCCGGCGACGATCGGGCTGCCGCCGCCGCGCGCGCCGGCGGGCGCTTCCGTCTTCTTGAAGTGGTCGTAGACCGTCTCGGAGGAGGGCAGGCCTTCGGGGATTCGCCACTCCGCGCGGATCGCGTCGGCCGCGCGGCGGGCGAGGCGCTCGTTCGGCGCGACGACACCGATGAAGTCGCCGTCGCGGACCACCGTGACGCCCGGCATCGCACGCGCGCGGCTGTCGTCGACCGTGCCGAGCGTCGCGCCGTAGCCGTCCGGCCTCACGAGCCGGCCATGAAGCATGCCCGGACGCACCATGTCCGGGGTGTACTGATGCCGGCCGGTCACGAACTCGCGGCCGTTGACCTTTTTCGCAGGCTGACCGCGCAGCGTCCATCGATCGGCCGGCGCGGTCGCCGGATTCTCGGCCACGGCTCCGGCGAGCTTCTGCCCCTTCGTCAGCTCGCCGAACGCGAGGGACCGGCCGTCCGGATGCCGGACGCGCCCGTCGCGGACGGTCAGCGCCACGCCGCTGCGATCGAGCTGCCAGGCGGCCGCCGCCCGATCGAGCAGCATCTCGCGCGCCGTCGCGGCCGCGCGGCCGAGCTGCCTCGCCATCCGGGGCGTCGTCTGCGATCCGAACGTGCCGGCGTCGTACGGCGTCAAGTCGGTGTCTGCCATGACGAGCGCGATCGACGTCATCGGCGTGCCGAGCTCGTCGGCGACCGTCTGCGCGAGCGACGTGCGGATGTTCTGACCGATCTCGGTCTTTCCGGTGTAGACCGTGACTCGTCCCTGCTCGTCGACCTGGAGCCAGACGGCGAGGTCCGGGGCCGGACCGCGCCCCTGCGCGCCGCCACGCCCGGATTCCTGCGCGAGCGCCTCCGCGAGCGCGACGGTGACGAGCAGGCCACCGCCCATCACGCGGAAGAACTCCCGGCGCTCGACCTCGAACAGATAGCGCCGCGGCTCGTCGAGCTCGTAGCGTTCCGGCTCGTGGGTCATCGCCGCGCCCCTAGCGCATCCGACGTGCGCATCCGCTCGGCCGCGAGGCGCACGGCGCGGACAATGCGCGGGTAGGTGCCGCAGCGGCAGATGTTGCGATCCAGCAGCCGCGCGATGTCCTGATCTGAGGGATTCGGGTGCGTGCGGAGCAGGCCGACGACCGCCATCACCATCCCTGGCGTGCAGTAGCCGCACTGAAACGCCTCGACCTCGAGGAACGCCTGCTGAACTGGATGGAGTCTGTCGCCGCTCGCGAGCGCTTCAATCGTCGTGACGGACTTGCCGGCGATCGCGCCGATCCGCGTGACGCACGAGCGGGTCGCCTGACCGTCGATGAGCACGGTGCAGGCGCCGCACTGGCCTTCGCCGCAGCCGTACTTGCTGCCCGTCAGGTCCAGTTCGTACCGAAGCACAGACAGCAGGCTGTCGGCCGGTTCCCCCTCGACCTCGTGGACGCGGTCGTTGATGCGGAGCCGGTACTTCGGCATACCTGCCGCGCGATCCTACCACCGTTGTGTAATCGAGGAACCTCCGGAAGCCGTCCATCCGTATTCCTGTACATGCGCGGCTGGGCTTCGGTGGCGCTCGGCGGGATCTGCCTCTTGCTCGCGGGCTGCGCCCCGTCCTCGTGGGCGGCGGGCGCGCTGCTGCACCCGTCACGACGACCAGTCGACCGGATTCCGTCCGGCCCGGTCGAGTCGTTCACGGTCGAGGGCGCGGGCGTTTCGCTCAAAGGCTGGCGATTCGCGGCACGCGGCGAGCCGCGCGGGACGCTCGTTTTTCTGCACGGCGTCGCCGACAATCGTGCCGCCGGTATCGGCATCGCTCAGCGCTTCACCGCGCGCGGCTTCGACGTCATCGCGTACGACAGCCGCGCCCACGGCGAGTCGACGGGCGACGCCTGCACGTACGGCTACTACGAGAAGACGGATCTGGGCCGCGTGCTCGACACGGTCGGCGCGACACCCATCGTCGTTCTCGGTCACTCGCTGGGAGCAGCGGTGGCGCTGCAGGCTGCTGCGGATGACAAACGGATTTCGTCAGTCGTGGCCGTCGAAACGTTCTCCGACCTCAGAACGGTCGCGCGCGAGCGCGCGCCGTTCGTGCTGACGCGCGCCATGATCGCGAGCGCGTTCGCCCAGGCCGAGGCGCGAGGGGCATTCAAGGTGGACGACGTGAGTCCGGTCGCGGCCGCCGCGCGCATCCGCGTCCCTGTGCTGCTCGTCCACGGCGCCGACGATCGCGAGACGACGGCGGATCACTCCCGTCGCGTCTTCGACGCGCTCGTCGGGCCCAGGCGGCTGATCCTCGTGCCGAAGGCCGGTCACAACCGGTCGCTCAGTGGGGAAGTGTGGACCCAGATCGAGGACTGGATTGATCTCGCGGTTACGGAGACCAGGGAGGGCACGGAGAAGGATCACCACGGAGACAGGGGGACAGACGCTCTCAAGTACGAGATTTGAAGTTCGAGCGCTGAAGTTGGTTGGCGCTTCACTTCAGCCTTCGTCCTTCGTACTTCGTACTTGAGTGCCCGGATCGTGATCTCCGTGCCTCCGTGTTTGTTCTCTCCGTGTCCTCCCTTGCCTCCGTGGGCCCGACCGAGTCACTCAGCGCGAAGCGCGACCGAGGGATCGACCCGCATGGCCCGGCGCGCCGGTAGATAGCTCGCCAACACCGCGGTTCCCGCCAGCACCAGGATGACGACGGTCAGGGTCGCGGCGTCGGTTGGCGTGACGCCGAGGAGCAGCGTCGCCAGGAGCCGGGTCAGCGCGATCGCGCCGGCGAGGCCGAGCGCCACGCCGACAGCGGCGAGGAGCACGCCCTGACCGACGATCAACCGCAGGACGCTCGCGGGTCGGGCGCCGAGGGCCATTCGGATTCCAATCTCGCGCGTCCGCTGGGCGACGCCGTAGCTGAGGACCCCATGGACGCCGACGGCGGCCAGCGTCAAGGCGATCACGGCGAAGAGACCGAGCAGCAGCATCGTGAAGCGCCGCTGGGCGACCGAGCGCGCGAGCGTGTCGGCCAGTGGCTCGACGGCGAAGATCGCCAGGCCCGGGTCCACGTCGCGGATCGCCCCGCGCACGGCCGAGACAAGCGCGACCGGATCGCCGGCCGCCCGGATCAGCAGAACGCCCGCGCCGTTGGCCGACGGCGCCTGGGCCAGCGGCACATAGGTAGCGAGCGGCGGCGCCTGGTCCAGTCCCTGGAACTTCTCGTTCGCGACCACCCCGACGATCTCGCGCTGCGCGCCCCAGAAGCCGATCCGCGCCCCGATCGGATCGGTGCCCGGAAAGAAGCGCCGCGCGGCCGCCTCGTTGATGAGCGCCACCGGCGCCGCGGTTGTCGTGTCGCCGTCGCGGAGCAGCCGACCGCGGACGAGCGTCAGGCCGACCGTCCGGAAGTAGCCGGGCGTCACGCGGCGGACCGAGATCTCCGGCCAGCCCCTCGCCTCCGCTTCGCGTCCCGGAACGAAGAACGAGTTCGTGAAGCCGGGGTCGAGCGGATGGTTGCCCGCGATCGCGATGGCATCCACGCCCGGGAGCGCCTCGGTGCGCCGGAGCAGCGCGTCGCTGAACGCATGTATTTCCTTGAAGTCCGGCCAGCGCCGGAAGTCCACCGGATAGCGCGAGGAAGGCAGCTGGTACTCCGCCTTCAGCACGTGGTCCGCGGTGAAGCCGGCATCCACCTGCTGCAGCCGCCAGAAGCTCTTGATGAGCAGGCCCGCCGCTGCGAGCAGCACGACCGCCAGCGCCAGCTCCGCGACAACGAGCGCCCCTCGCAGCCGGCTCCGCTCGCGCCCGCCCGACCCTCCACGACCGCTTTCGCCTCTGAGCGTGGCCTGCGGATCGACGCGCCAGGCCTGCAGCACGGGGAAGATCCCGAACGCGAGGCCGACCGCGACCGAGACGCCCAGCGTGACCGCGAGGACGCGCAGATCGAGCGCGATCGCGGACAGCCGCGGCACGCCCGGCGGCGCGATCGCGAGGAGTGACCTCAGCGCGACGAACGCCAGCGCGGTGCCCGCCGCAGCGGCGGTGAGCGTCAGCAGGACCGTCTCTGTGAAGAACTGACGCGCAAGGCGCCCGCCGCTCGCGCCGAGCGCCATCCGCACCGCGATCTCGCGCCGCCTGCCGGCGCCGCGCGCGAGCAGCAGATTCGCGACGTTGACGCACGCGACGAGCAGGACGAGCCCGACCGCGCCGAGGAGCACGAGCAGCGCCGGACGGACCGGTCCGAACACGACGTCTCGCATCGGCTCGACAAATGCGCCGCGCGCGTCGTTCGCCTCTCTGTACGCGCGCTCGAGGTCGGCGGTGATCGCCGTCATCTCCTCTTGCGCGCTGCGGTGGGTCGCGGAGGGCGCGAGCCTTCCCAGGACGAAGAGCGGGTGCGTGTCACGGGGCG
>JBOGJB010000413.1:0-3934 GCA_050745085.1 Vicinamibacterales bacterium | reverse complement strand
GGGATACGGCGCTGCTGCACCTCGAGCGCGGCGTCCGCTATGAGGACTCATTGATCTATCAGGAGCCCTCGGACTGGCACTCGCCCGTGCGCCACGCGCTCGGCGCCGTCCTGTTCAAAGCCGGCCGCGCGGACGAAGCCGAAGCGGTCTATTGGCAGGACCTGAAAATCAACGCCGAGAACGGCTGGTCGCTCTACGGCCTGATGCTGGCGCTCGAAGCGCAGGGGAAGAAGGACGACGCGGCGCTCGTCAGGAAGCGATTCGAGAAGGTGTGGAAGGACGCCGATATCACGCTGTCACCCGTCAGGACTGGCACTCAGTAGCTCAATCTGGCGATGTCAGATCGGGTGATCGGGCGATGTCATCGGGTCCAAGGGAGTATCGAGGTATTTGAGGTAGGTGATCGGGCTATCGGGTTATCGAGCTGTCGGGGTCATCGAGCTATCGAGCTATCGGGAGCCCTAAGCAGCCCGATCTCTTGATTCGAACCAGAACCAGTCCGGTTCAAGATTCAACGTTCAGGGTTCAAGGTGGGTTCAGGGTTCTCTAGGTTCCGGGTCGGTTCAGGGTTCGGGTTGGGTCGCAAGTGAACCTTGAACCGCACCCTGAACCGTTGATTGGGTTACCCAGCAAACGCAGCCTGTGCGCGCTTGTCCATCTCTTCCGGCGACACGTCCTCGATATGGGTCGCGAGGTGCCACTGGTGGCCGAACGGGTCGCGGACCTTCCCGTACCGGTCGCCCCAGAACTGGTTCTCGAGCGGCATCGTCACGGTCGCTCCGGCCTCGACCGCCTGCTTGAAGAGCGCGTCGACGTCGGGGACGTAGAGCATCAGCCCGAACGGCGCGCCGCCGGTGCCCGCCGGCGCTGTCGATCCCATCTCGGGGAACGGATCGGACAGCATGACGACCGAGTCGCCGATCTGGATCTCGGCATGGCCGACCTTGCCGTCCGGCGCGGGCATCCGGACGCGCTCGGTGGCGCCGAACGCGCGGCGATAGAAATCGATCGCATCGCTCGCGCCGTCGACGACGAGGTACGGGGTGACGGAGTGGTAACCCTCTGGAACTGGTTTGACCTGAGCCATAGAATCTCTCCCTTCGTTCTGCCGAATCTACTCGATCTCGGGGCGTTCCGCCGGCCGTTTAGACGCCGCGATCGCGCGCCGGGTTCGTCACAGCGTTCGTCCCCGCCTGCGGGCGGGTGTAGAATCCCCATTCTTGCCGCACGCCTGACGAGCCTGAAGGCTCGTACTACAGGAGGACGCCCATGCCGCGCCGCCTTCTCCTCGTCGCCGCCGCGCTCCTCGGAGTTCTGCTCGCGTCCGTCGCGTTCGACGCCCAGACCGTCGCGCAGCCGTCACCGGACGTTTACAAGTCGCTCCGCTGGCGCCACATCGGCCCGGTCGGCAACCGCGTCACCTCGGTCGTGGGCATCCCCGGCGAGCCGAACATCTACTACATCGGCGCCGCATCGGGCGGCGTCTGGAAGACGGTTGACGGCGGGGCCCACTGGGATCCGATCTTCGACGCGCAGTCGGCGCAGTCGATCGGATCGCTGGCGATCGCGCCGTCCGATCCTTCGATCGTCTGGGCCGGCACCGGCGAGCAGTGCATCCGCAGCCACATCTCGCTCGGGGATGGCATCTACAAGTCCACCGACGCCGGCCGCACCTGGACGCGAATGGGCCTCGAGAAGACCGGCCGCATCGGGCGCATCATCGTGCACCCGCGGGATGCGGACACGGTGCTCGCCTGTTCGATCGGCCACGCGTATGGTCCGCAGCCGGAGCGCGGCGTGTTCCGCACGACCGATGGCGGCAGGACGTGGGACCGCGTGCTGTTCGTCGACGAGAAGAGCGGCTGCTCCGACCTCGAGATGGACCCGTCGAACCCGCGCATGCTGTTTGCGGGCATCTGGCAGTTCGAGATTCACACCTGGGGACGCGAGAGCGGCGGACCGTCGAGCGGGCTCTACACGTCGCGCGACGGCGGAACGACGTGGAAAAAGATCACCGGCAGCGAGCTTCCGAAGCTGCCGCACGGCAAAGTCTCGCTCGCCATCGCCCGAAGCAATCCGAGCCGGCTGTACGCGTTAATCGAAACGGGTGACGGCGTCCCGCTGGCCGGCAAGGATCAGGAGAGCGGCAAGCTCTGGCGATCGGACGACGGCGGCGAGACGTGGCGGCTCGTGTCGCACGATCGCAACGCCGGGGGCCGGACGCACTACTACTTCCACGTCTACACCGCGCCGGACAACGAGAACGAGGTCTACTTCCTGACGTCGTCCTTCGCGAAGTCGATGGACGCCGGGCAGACGATCGCCGCGCAGGGGTTCCGCTCGAGCCCGGGCGGCGACAACCACGACCTGTGGATCGATCCGACGAACCCGGCGCGCATGGCGATCGCGAACGACGGCGGCGTGAGCCTGTCGGTGACGCGCGGCCGTACATGGACGCGCATCAATCTGCCGATCTCGCAGATGTACCACGTCACGGTCGACAACGAGATCCCGTACAACGTCCTGGGCAACCGGCAGGACGGGCCTTCCTTCAAGGGACCGAGTTACAGCCGCACCGGCGGCTTCGGCGGCGGCGGGATCCCGCGCGGCATGTGGCATCCGGTCGCCGGCGGCGAGAGCGGCTGGGCGATTCCGGATCCGCAGGACAGCAAGATTATCTGGGCGAGCGGGACGGGGTCCGGCGGCATCGGCGGCTCGGTCGATCGATTCGACGAACGCACCGGACAGTTCCGGCGGGTCGAAGTCTGGCCCGACAGCCCGCTCGGCGGCCCGGCTGGGGACGCGAAGTAC
This sequence comes from Vicinamibacterales bacterium, assembly GCA_050745085.1. Lineage (GTDB taxonomy): Bacteria > Acidobacteriota > Vicinamibacteria > Vicinamibacterales > 2-12-FULL-66-21 > DATAEE01. Next base: position 1,123 of record JBOGJB010000413.1, on the reverse strand, counting down.
CGCTTCAACTGGACCTTCCCCCTCCACATGTCGCCGCACGATCGCAACACGATCTACGCCGGCAGCCAGCACGTGCACCGGACGACGAACGGCGGGCACAGCTGGGATGTGATCAGCCCCGACCTGACGCTGAACGACAAGAGCCGTCAGGGCTTCTCGGGCGGCCTGACCGGCGACAACATCGGCGTCGAGTACGCGGGGACGATCCTCGCGATCGCCGAGTCGCCGCGCGAGAAGGGCGTCATCTGGGCAGGGACGAACGACGGCGTCGTCCAGGTAACGCGCGACGGCGGGAAGTCCTGGTCGAACGTCACCGCGGCGATCCCGAGCCTGCCGCCGTGGGGCACGGTCTACACCATCGAGCCCTCGCGCCACCGTGACGGCGGCGCGTACGTTGTCTTCGACCTCCACCAGGTCAACAATCGCGACCCGTTCGTCTACAGGACGAGCGACTACGGAAAGACGTGGAAGAACCTCAGCGGGACGGTCCCGAAGAGCATGCTCAGCTACGCACACGCGATCAAAGAGGATCCGGTGAAGCCGGGCCTGCTCTACCTCGGGACCGAAAACGCCATCTACGTGTCGTGGAACGACGGCGACACCTGGCAGCCGCTCCAGAACAACCTGCCGCATGCGCCGGTGTACTGGATTACGGTGCAGGAGCACTTCAACGATCTCGTGATTGCGACCTACGGCCGCGGCTTCTGGATCATGGACGACATCACGCCGCTCAGGCAGTTGAGCGCGGAGGTCACCGCCGCCGCGGCGCATCTCTTCGAGCCGCGTCCGGCCTACCGGTTCCGGCCGATCGCGAACGCGCCGGCAGCGGTTGCCGACGATCCGATCACGGGAGAGAATCCGCAGTATGGGGCGACCATCAACTATTGGATTGGAAAACCGAGTGATGGCGCGTCTGTGACCATCCTCGACGCGCAGGGGCAGACCGTGCGCACGCTCCGCGGGCCGGCAGCGAACGGGCTCAACCGTGTGTACTGGGACCTGCGCTACGACGCGTCGACCGAGATCAAGCTGCGCACGAGTCCACTCTACGCGCCGTGGCTTCGGGTCGGCGCCGAGGGCACGCGGCCGTATCCGGGCGGCGGCGGCGGGCGGCTATCGCCGC
>JBOGJB010000412.1:0-5943 GCA_050745085.1 Vicinamibacterales bacterium | reverse complement strand
GCACGGAACACGCGCACGGCATCGCCGTCGTCCGCGTCGGCGAATCGCGTCTCATGTATCCGCTCCTCTCCGATTTCTCGAGCGCGGTCACCACGCTCATCAACGCGGGAGAGCGGAAGCTGCTCATCGATCTCTCGGCGGTCGGCTACGTCGACAGCGCCACGATCGGGTGTCTCATGGACCTGTACCGCCAGGCGGCCGCCGCGGGCGGCACGCTGAAGCTCGCCGGCGTGCAGAAGCGCGTCGAGACGATGCTGACGATGACCGGCGCGCAGAACTTCATCGAGGTGCACCCCGACGAACCGAGCGCGGTCAAGAGCTTCGGGGCATAAAGCCATGCGCACGATCCGCACAACGACGGGCGCCGATATCCCCCTCGACGGCGATCTGCTCGCACTCCTCGAGGCGCTCTACAAGGAAGTCACCGCCAAGCGCGCGCTCAACCGGACGTTCGAGGACATGTCGCGCGAGATCCAGCACCTCATCGGCCAGATGTCGCCGGACGAGCTGAAGCAGTATCTGTCCGAAAGCCTGTTCCTCAACACAGTCTCATACGAGAACGAGCGGCTGGGGGCGTACATGAAGAAACTGACGGGCAGGAAGTAACCCGCCAGCGCGCCGAGCGGCAGCGAGGCGTGGCAGGCGCTGGGGGTGGGGCCCCAGCGCAAAGGGAAAAGAAGCAAAGGTCCACCGATCCTGTGTCTCTGGTCTACCTGTCCACGCGATTCACGTGTTCCTGGCCGTGGAGCACGATGGTGATGCTCTGCGACGGCCGCATGGTGTGCGGGTGCGCGGATCCGTACGGCAAGCGCGTGCTCGGCGACGCGAAGACCGCGTCGGTCTCGGCGATCTGGACCGGCGACACCGCGGCCGGCCTGCGGCGCGACATCAACGCGGGGGGATCGAAGTTTTGCGGCGACTGTCCGCTGAAGCTGCCGCTCGGCAAGGGACAGGCGCCGCCCGAGCGCGGCCTCGACGTCGGCCGGCTCCCGTCGCGGCTGTACATCGAGTGCACGGCCGCCTGCAACATCTCGTGCAACCAGGCCTGCTGCGCCCCCGAAACCGGCATCACCCGTACGCGAAACGCCGGCATGCTCGATTTCGAGCTGTTCCGGCGCGTGATCGACGAGGCGGGCGCTTCGCTCGTCCGGGTCGATTTCTTCAACTACGGCGAGGCCTTCCTGCACAAGCGTGCGCTCGAGATGTGCGAATACATCAAGTCGACGTTCCCGCACATCTACCTCTACACGAGCACGAACGGCCTCGCGTTCAACGAGGACGGCGCGCGCCGCCTCGCCCGCTCCGGGATCGACGAAGTGACCTTCTCGATTGACGGCGCGACGCAGGAGACCTTCGTCATCTACCGCCAGCGCGGAGACTTCGACAAGGCTATCCGCAACCTCCGCGCGGCCGTGGACGAGAAGCGCACGCGCGGGCAGGACGTGCCGTTCATCAACTGGCGGTACATCCTGTTCTCGCACAACGACAGCGACGAGGAGATGGACCGCGCGCGGGCGCTGGCGCAATCCGTCGGCGTCGACCGGCTCTGCTGGGAGATCACGGACCACCCGGAGAACATGTTCTCGCGACGCTTCGCGCCTGGCACGGCCGACTACGAGCGCGTTCGACACGAGATCTGGGACAACAGCGGCCTCGGGAACGCCATCCCCGGCGCCACGCCGCGCGCGCGGATCGACGTCCGCACGCTGCTTCCCGGTCCGCTCCGCGCCAGGGCGGGCGCGGCACTGCGCGTCCGGACGCGCGTCCACAACCTGTCCAGCCGGCCGTTCCCGGCGCAGGCCACCTACGGGCGCCGGCTCGTGCGCCTCGGCGCCCAGCTCTGCGACGCCGACGGCACGGTGATCGAGCGCGACTACGCACGCGCGTGGCTGCCGGCGCCGGTCGCGCCGAAGGCCTCTGCCGACGTCAGCATCGACGTGCCGGCGCCGAGCCAGCCCGGGCATTACACCATCAAGTTCGATCTCGTCAGCGAAGGCATCGACTGGTTCGAACGGTCGGGATCAGAAACCACGCTGAAGCCGTTGCACGTCAGATAGGCAAAGCGCGAGGCGAGCAGCGGCCGGCGGGCGTAGAAATCCGCGCAATCTGTGGTCTGGGAGAAATCCGCGAAATCCGCGGCTAGTTGGCGACCTGCGCGATGCCCTTGACCGGCACCGCGACCGGGACGCTCCCGCCGGCCGACTCGGCCGGCGACTCGACCAGTCGCCACGCGTCGGGCTCGGCCATCATCTTCGCCGCGAACGCCGTGTGCAGCGCGTGGCCGCCGCGGTGCGCGACGATGTGGCCGACGATCGGGTAGCCCACGAGCGCCAGATCACCGAGCACGTCGAGGATCTTGTGTCGCACGAACTCGTCGTCGAACCGGAGCGCGTTGTTCAGAACGCCCGTGTCTCCCAGCACGATCGCGTTGTCGAGCGAGCCGCCGAGCGCGAGGCCGCGCTGGCGCAGCATCTCGACCTCCTTCAGGAAGCCGAACGTGCGGGCCGGCGCGATGTCCTCGATGAACGATTCCTCGCTGATGCGCATCGTGCGTGACTGGTGCCGGAGCAGGGGGTGGTCGAAGCTGATGCTGTAGGTGACCTTCAGGTTGTCCGAGGGATACAGCGCGATCCGCTTGTCACCCTGCGACAGCGCGATCGGGCGCAGGATCTTCAGGTACCGCCGCGGCGCCGCCAGCCGCTTCACGCCCGCTTCCTGGACCAGGTACACGAACGGCGCGGCGCTGCCGTCCATGATCGGGACCTCCGGGTAGTTCAGCTCGATGCGGACGTTGTCGACGCCGAGCATCGCGAGCGCCGCGAGCAGATGCTCGACGGTCTCCACCGACGCCGTGTCGCGCGACAGTCCCGTCGCATAGTGAATGCCGGCCAGATGGTCGACGGTCGCCGGAATCTCCAGGCCGCCCAGGTCCGTGCGGACAAAGCGAATGCCGTGATCGGCCGGCGCGGGCCTGAGCGAGAGGGTGACCTTGTTGCCCGAATGCAGGCCAATCCCCGCACACTGGGTCGGTCGGCGAAGGGTCCGCTGTACAGTCATGACGGCTCAGGTCGGGGACGCGGGTGCTGATTGAGCAAAGGGACTGCCACTCAGCCGTGTGAAGTCTCTAGGGACGTAAGAGGCCTATACTCAGCTATTTAACGCAAATAGTTGCGCCGTTGATGGACCGGCCGTACGCGCTGATTGTGGCTGGGCAGCCACAATCCCACATACCAAAACTGTGGTTATTGTAATACACGCTATGCGGCCGGCGTGGCAGCCAGAATCCCGCGGAGGAAGCCGCCCGTGTGCGACCCGGACACACGCGCGACGTCCTCCGGCGTCCCGGCGGCCACGACTCGGCCCCCCGCGTCCCCACCTTCGGGCCCCAGATCGATGACGTGGTCCGCCGACTTGATGACGTCGAGATTGTGCTCGATGACGACGATGGTATTGCCCTGATCGACGAGCTTGTTCAGCACGTCGAGCAGCTTCTTCGTGTCGTCGAAGTGGAGGCCGGTCGTCGGCTCGTCGAGGATATAGAGCGTGCGGCCTGTGCCGCGCCGCGATAGCTCGCGCGACAGCTTCACCCGCTGCGCCTCGCCGCCCGACAGGGTCGTCGCCGACTGTCCCAGCTCGATGTAGCCGAGACCGACATCCTGGAGCGTGCGCAGCTTGTTCGCGATCGCAGGGAAGTTCTCGAGCAGTGGCAGCGCCTGGTCGACCGTCAGATCGAGCACCTCGGCGATCGACTTGCCTCGGTATCTGATCTCGAGCGTCTCGCGGTTGTAGCGGCGTCCCTTGCACTCCTCGCACGTCACGTACACGTTCGGCAGGAAGTGCATTTCGATGGCAATGACACCATCCCCCTGGCACGATTCGCAGCGCCCACCCTTGACGTTGAACGAGAACCGGCCGGGCCGGAACCCGCGCGCCTTCGCGTCGGGCATCATCGCGAAGAGCTCGCGAATGAACGTGAAGAGCCCGGTGTAAGTCGCCGGATTCGATCGCGGCGTCCGGCCGATCGGCGACTGATCGATCTGGATGACCTTGTCGAGCAGATCGATCCCCTGAATCCCCGCGCATGCGCCGGGCTCGTCGCCCGCGCGGTACAGCACGCGCGCGAGCGAGCGGTACAGGATCTCGTTGACGAGCGTCGACTTCCCCGACCCGCTGACGCCCGTCACCGCCGTGAACACGCCGAGCGGAATCGTCACGTCGACGTTCTGCAGGTTGTTCGCCCGGGCGCCGCGTATGACGACCTGGCCGCGAAGCGCGGGGCGCCGGCCTCCGGGCGTGGCGATCTTGCGCTCCCGGCGCAGGTACTCGCCCGTCAGCGAGCCCGCACCGCCGCGCAGCAGCTCGGCCGGCGGGCCCTGGAAAATCACGTGTCCGCCGTGCTCGCCCGCTCCCGGCCCGAGATCGACCACGTAGTCGGCGGTGCGAATGGTCTCTTCGTCGTGCTCGACGACGACGACCGTGTTGCCGAGGTCGCGGAGGCGCGAGAGCGTCCCCAGCAGTCGGCGGTTGTCGCGCTGGTGCAGCCCGATGGACGGCTCGTCGAGGACGTAGAGAACGCCCGTCAGCTGCGACCCTATCTGCGTCGCGAGCCGGATGCGCTGCCCCTCACCGCCCGACAGCGTCGCGGCACTCCGGCCGAGCGTCAGGTAACCGACACCGACGTCGTTCAGAAACCGCAGGCGATCGCGAATCTCGCGCAGGATACGGCCGGCGATGAGCGCCTCCCGCGCGCTCAGATCGAGTCCCTCGAACACGCCGAGCGCGTCGCTGATCGGCAGGTTCACGTACCCGGAAATCGTGCGCTGCTTCACGCGAACCGCCCGGCTCTGCGGCTTGAGGCGCTCGCCGCCGCACCCCACGCACGGCCGCAGCGAGCGGTACGGCTCCAGCGCCTCCTGCTCGAGCCAGGATCCTTCGTCGTATCGCCGCCGGAGGTTCGGGATGACGCCCTCGAACCCCGCGCCGTACGGGTCCTTCGCGGCGCGCCGCACGCCCGGCTTCGCGGTCCCGGGTCCATACAGCAGGATGTCGCGCTGCTTCTTCGGCAGCCTGCAGAACGGGGTCTCCAGATCGATGCCGAAGTTCCGGCCGAGCGCCACCAGCGCGTCGCGAATCAGCTTCTTGTCGCCGCGGGTCCACGGCGCGATGGCGCCGTCGGCGAGCGACAGCCCGTCGTCCGGCACGACGCGGGAGGGGTCGAAGTCGTACACCGCGCCGAGCCCCTGGCAGTCCGGACAGGCGCCGTGCGGCGAGTTGAACGAGAAGGCACGCGGCGTCATCTCAGGCATGCTGATGCCGCACTCGGTGCAGGCCAGCCGGCGCGAGAAGAGCCGGTCTCCCCCCTCGAACGTGTTGATGACCACGATGTCGCCGGCGAGGTTGAGCGCGATCTCGATCGACTCGGCCAGCCGCCGCTCGAGCCCTGACTTGAGCACCAGCCGATCGACGACGACGTCGATCGTGTGGTTCCGCCGGCGGTCCAGCCGGATGTCCTCGTCGAGCGACCGGAGCTGGCTGTCGACGCGGACCCTGGTGAATCCGCGCTGGCGAAGCTGCGCCAGCTCCTTCTTGAACTCGCCTTTCCGGCCGCGCACGACGGGCGCCAGGATATTGATGCGCTCCTCGGTCGGGTAGAGCATCACCATGTCGACGATCCGCTCGAGCGACTGAGAGGCGATCTCGCGGCCGCACTGGTGGCAGTGCGGCACCCCGACGTTGGCGAAGAGCAGCCGGAGGTAGTCGTAGATTTCCGTGACGGTGCCGACGGTGGAGCGCGGATTCGACCCGGTCGTCTTCTGCTCGATGGCGATGGCGGGCGAGAGGCCGTCGATCAGGTCGACGTCCGGCTTCTCCATCTGCTCGAGGAACTGGCGCGCGTAGGCGGACAGAGACTCGACGTAGCGCCGCTGTCCCTCGGCGTAAATC
>JBOGJB010000411.1:0-2482 GCA_050745085.1 Vicinamibacterales bacterium | reverse complement strand
GTCGCGCACTGATCGAGATGCGCCTCGACGCGCGCGCGCTCGGCGGGCGCAAGCGTCCCGTCCGCCAGCTCGCCAATCGATGCCGAATACGCCTCACAGGGGGTCGTCATTTCAAAGTGCCTAGTGCCTCGTGCCGAGTGCGTCGTGCCTAGTGCGTCGTGCCGAGCATCTCTCTGAGCTTCAGCCGCGCTTTGTGCAGCTGCGACTTCGAGGTCCCCTCGCTCACGCCGAGGACGGCCGCGACTTCCTTGTGATCCAATCCTTCCACGTCATGCAGCACGAACGCGGCGCGGCTGCCCTCGGGGAGCCGCGCGATCGCCTGCTCGAGATCGATGCGCTCCACCACGGTCTCGGGGCGCGTGAACGGGACGATCTTCACGTCGTCGATGCCCGCCGTCGCCTGCGCGGTGCGCCCGGCGCGGCTCCGCAGATGGTCGAGACCCAGGTTCACCAGGAGCCGGTGGAGCCACGTCCCGAGCGCGGCGTCCCCGCGGAACGTGTCGAGCTTGCGGTGCGCCTGCAGGAAGGCGTCCTGCACCAGATCTTCCGCGTCTGCGGGGTTGCCCAACAGGCGGCAGGCGACATTGTACAGGCGGCCCGCGTACGCGCCGTACAGCTCCTCGAACGCGCCCATCTCGCCCCGCCGGCAGCGCTCGACGAGCGCCGCCTCCGCGTCGCGCCCCCGAACCTTAGACGGGCCCATCGTCAGGCGGGGTTGCCCGGCACTGGAGTCAGCCACTTCTGGTTAGACGGCCCAAACCCCAAAAGGATCTGTAGGTATTGGCGGCCGGCCACCGCCTGCGGGCGAAGTCCCTGATCCGCGTCGCGGTGACGATGACGCCTTCGGCGCGGAGCAGCGCCCGCTTGACCGGCAGATCGCTGTAGCCGCCGAGCCTTCCACCAGCCGCGATGACGCGGTGGCACGGCACGTCATGCGCGCGGCAGTCGCGCATGATGTTGCCGACCGCGCGCGCGGCCCGCGGCTTCCCCGCGAGCCTTGCCACGTCGCCATAGGTCACGACCCGCCCAACGGGAATCCGTCGCACGACGCTCAGCACCCGTTTACTGAACTGTGGTGAGTGCAGTCCCATTCGGCCTTCGGCCTCCCGACAGGCACACGAGGGCAAGACACAGGACGACGAGCCTAGGGAACGTGGGCGCTCCTTGCTGCAGTTTCTTCACGTGCGATCGCCTGGATGAGCGGGCGTCCGTCGACGCCGGCGAACGGGACGCCGGCGAGCCGTGCGAGCGTCGGCACGATGTCGGCCGGCGTGGCCGCGCTCTTGTAAATGCCCGCCTTCACGCCCGCGCCATACAGGATGACCGGCACCCGCTGGTCGTACGGCTGCATGGTGCCGTGCGTCGTCGTGTCGGACGAGGCAATCCAGTAGGGCTTCGGGATCATGATCAGATCGCCGCTGTTCACGGGATGATGGCTCAGCGCCGCGGCACGCACGACCGGATCCGGATGGGCCGCCGCCCCGACCAGCGTGGCTTTCCTGAAGACACGCAACACGCCCGGCTGCGCGGCGAGCGTCTCGATCGCCGCCCTCATCGCGCCCGGGTTCGCCGCCAGCTTCTCGGGGACGCCCCGCGCGAAGAACAGGTCGGTGTAGTTCATCATCGCGACGTGAGTGCCCGCGCCGAGCAGCGGCACGAGCGCCTCGTTGACCCGTTCCGCGATCTCCCGCGGCGCGATGCGCCCAGCGTCGAGGCCTTCCGACTTCGACTGCTCGGGAATCGGCGCGAGACCGTGATCGGCGGACAGCGCGAGCGCATAGCGGCCGCGCCCGACGCGCGCGTCGAGGTGGGCGAGCAGGCGGCCGATCGTCCGATCGAGCCGCGCCAGCACGTCCTGCACTTCATGGCTGTCGGGACCGAAGGCGTGGCCGATCCGATCCAGGACCGAGAAGCTCAGGCCGAGAAAGTCGGTGCCCGCCCGGCGTCCCAACCCGAGCGTGTCGACCGCGTGGATGGCTAGATCGACGGTGTAACGGTCGGCGAACGGCGTGCGTTCCCACTGCCGGTAGTAGCGCGAGCCTGGGCCGGCGACCTCCGCGTCGAGCGCATGCGGAAAGGTCTTCGTCCAGCCATTGGCCGGACGCTCGTAGGATCCCTCGTCGGTCCCTTTGTAGCGCAGCGGCGAGAGCAACTTCGTCCAGGACGCGCCGCGGAGCGCCTCAACCGGGTGCTTCGCGATGAAACCGGCGGCGACCGCGGGCATCGCCGGCGCGTACGCGGTCGATGTTGCCCACACGCCCGACTCGTCATACCACGTCACGAGATCGCCGCGCTTGCCGACCATCATGATCGCCGAGCGCGGCTTGCCGGCGATCGAGACGACGCGTCCGCCGCGCTCCGCGAGCGTTTCCGCCAGCGTCGGCGCCTCCAGACGTGCCCCGCTGTGCCCGCCCCGCAGCGTGCCGGTCGTGGTCACCGTCGTCGCGGCCGGATCGTCGGTGCACACGCGCCTCCGCTGCGC
>JBOGJB010000410.1:0-8024 GCA_050745085.1 Vicinamibacterales bacterium | reverse complement strand
GGACGGCACCTCCCCAGAAGGCGACGTCGCACCACAGGCGACCCGCCGCGGCCCGCCGCTTGGCGAGGAGGGCCGCGCGATCGGTCGTCGGCGGCAGGCTGTTGAGCGGCATGTCGACGATCGTCGTCACGCCGCCGGCCGCCGCCGCGCGCGTGGCGTGGTCGAACCCCTCCCATTCCGCTCGCCCGGGATCGTTGATGTGCACGTGCGGGTCGACGATCCCGGGCATGACGACGGCATCCCCCACGTCGCGTACATCGCCACCGATCGCCGCATCGTAAGACGCGAGCCGCGCGATTCGTCCGTCCTCGATCAGGATCGCGGCAGGCCGCTCGCCGTCACGCGTCACGACGCGTCGGCTCCTCAGCGCGCGCATCGTGCGTCATGCTATCATCGGCAGCTTGCGATGATGGTGGCGCGGCGGTTCGTGATCGGCGGACGCGTGCAAGGCGTCGGCTTCCGCTGGTTCACGGTCGAGCAGGCCCGCGCCGAAGGCATCTGCGGGTTCGTCCGCAACCTGCCCGACGGGCGCGTGGAGGCGGTCGTCGAAGGCGACGCGGAGAGCGTCGATCGGCTCGAGCGTGCGCTTCGCCGCGGACCGCGCGGCGCCCGCGTGGACGACTTCGACGCCGAGGCGCTCGCGCCCGCCGGCCATCACGGGTTTGCGATCCGGACATCAGCGATACCGTGAGAGGAGATCCCTTGGAGGCATTGAAAGAGCGGATCCGCCACGTGCCGGACTTTCCGAAGGCGGGCATTCTTTTCTACGACATCACCACGCTGCTCCGCGATCGCGAGGGCTTCCACCAGGCGATCGAGGCGCTCGCAGCGCCGTACCGCGACAAGCAGATCGATCTCGTCGTCGGCATCGAGAGCCGGGGCTTCATTCTGGGCGGGGCGATCGCCTACCGCATCGGCGCCGGATTCGTGCCGGTGCGCAAGCTCGGCAAGCTGCCCTCGACGTCTATCCGCGTCACCTACGCCCTCGAGTACGGAAGCGACAGCCTCGAGATGCACGCGGACGCGATCGGCAAAGGGCAGCGCGTGCTCATCGTCGACGATCTCCTCGCGACGGGCGGCACGGCGCGCGCCACCGCCGACCTGGTCAAGCAGCTCGGCGGAACGGTCCACGGTCTGGCGTTCCTCATCGAGCTGGCGGACCTGAACGGGCAGGCGCGCCTGGACGGCGAGAACGTCTTCGCGCTGTTGCGCTACTGAACGTGCTCCTCTTCGTCGCCATCCTTGTCACGATCGTCGGCGTCGCCCTGGTATCGGTTGCCGCGACAATCGTCGTGGCGATGCGGCGGCGCCGCGACGAGGCCACGCTGACGGCGCTCCTCGCGCTCTTCGCGCCGGCCGCCGCCGAGGCGCGCGAGGATCCCCGGCGGCTGCTCGCCTGGCAGCCGACCGTTGCCGTCGCGCGGCGCCTGTTCGGTCCCGCCATGGCGCGCCTGGACGCGGCAGCCGGCGGCGCGTTTCCGTTCAGCGACGCCGACGCGCGCGACGCGCACGCGCGCTGGACCGCGGCCTGGCTCGCCTGGGAGCGGGCGCACGATGAGGAGTGCAAGCTGAAAACGGCGGCCGCGGAGGCACGCGGCGGCGCCGAAGCGCGGGCGGCCCTCGCCGCCATCGATCGTGACAAGCTGGAGCGCTACCAACAGCGCTACGAGGAGTACGTGCGGGTGGGGAAGGCGCTCGCCGCGCTCTTCGATCTAAAATGACCCCTACGCGCCCGTAGCTCAGGTGGATAGAGCACCGCCCTCCTAAGGCGGGGGCCGCGCGTTCGACTCGCGCCGGGCGCACCACTCACGACTATGAAACGATCAGAGCGGCATCACCTGAAAGAGAACCCGCTGGCCCACACGCTCGCGCGCGCGAGCGACGTGATGACGACGCGCGGCCGCGAGATCGGCTACGCGATCGTCGGCATCCTGGTGCTCGCCGCCGTCATCGGCGGTTACGTCATCTGGCGCGGGCGCATCGAAGCCAGCGCGGGGGCGCTGCTCGCCGCGGCGCTCACGATCGCGGAGGCCCCGGTCGCGCCGCCAGCCACGCCGCCCCAGCCCGGCGCGACGCCTCAGGCGCCGCCCCCTGGCAGCTATCCGACCGAGCAGGCGAAGCTCGAAGCGGCCGTGCCGAAGTTCCTCGACGTGGCGGCCCGCTATCCATCCACCGACGCCGGCCTGACGGCGCGTTACCACGCCGCCTGCGCCCTTGCCGAGCTGGGCCGCTCGGCTGAGGCGCAGACGAGGTATCAGGAGGTCATCGACCGCGACGGCAACGGCATCTACGGCCAGATGGCGCGGCTGGGGCTCGCGAATCTGGAGGTCGCGGGCGGCCAGTTCGACCGCGCGATCACGATCTACAAGGAGCTCACCGCCGACCGCGAGACCCGGCTGCCGGTGGACGGCATCCTGATGCAGCTCGGCCATGCGTACGCACGGGCCGGCAAGACCGCCGACGCGAAGCAGACCTTCACCCGCATCGTCGACGAGTTCCCACAGTCGCTCTACGCGCCGCAAGCGAAGCAGGAGCTTGCGAAACTCTAGAATCTAGAATCCAGAATGCAGAATCCAGAAGAAAGGCGGCATCCGGTTTTGACCTTCTGAATTCCAGATTCTGGATTCTAAATTCTTAAACAGCGTCCGACGCGGACGTAAACGTAAACTCCCGAATGCGCGCCGCTGGACAGACGACCGACAGCTCGCCGCCGCCAAACCCTTCACCGCTGACGACGCGCTCGGCCGGGGTCATCGCGTCGAGGTTGTTGAGCGCGACGATCGGGCTCTCGTTCCACCGCATGTTCTTGATCGGGCGCGTCACCTGACCCTTTTCAATCAGGAAGAGTCCGTCGCGCGTCAGGCCGGTCAGCAGGATCGTCTGCGGATCGAGCGGCCGGATGTACCAGAACCGCGTGACCAGGATCCCGCGCTCGGCCCCCTTGATCAGCTCATCGAGCGTCGCGCTGCCGCCCTCCATGACGATGTTGGCCGGCTGGGGTGTGGGGGTCTTCTGCTGCTTGTGCGCCCAGAACCGGGAGTAGAACAGATTCTTTAGGACGCCCCCGTCGACCCACATCGTACGGGTGAGCGGCTGGCCCTGGCCGTCGAACAGCAGGCCCGGCGCGATCTCGAAGGCGGGGTCGGAGAAAATCCGGACCCGCTCGCCGAGGATCGCCTCGCCGATCCGGTTGCCTCCGCCCTTCTTCGAAAAGAAGCTCCGCCCCTCGTCAGCCTGACGCGCGTCGCCTGAGAACATCATGAAGACCACGAGGTCGGCCATCGCCGCCGGCTCGAGCACGACCGTGTACTTCCCCGGCTCGATTGCGGACGGGTTTTTCGAGCGGACCGCCTTGTCGATCGCCGTTTCGGCGATCCGCTTTGCGTCGATCTTCGACAGCTCGTTGAACGACCTCGACGCCCAGCCGGACCCGGTGGCGTCTGGCGTGCGCGCCGTCAGGTTGTAGTCGGCGCTCGTGAACGCGCCGTAGGCGAACAGGCCTTTCGAGGTTCCGACCGCCCGGATGTTCGCGGACGTCTCGACGAAGCCGGCCGAGACGACGTCACGCGCGCGGCTCAGTTCGAGCGCGGCGGCAACCGTGCCGGCGCGCCAGTCCGGAGTCGCGGCGGCCACGTCCTGGAAGAACGCGCGCCCCTCGCCGTACTGCTGCGGGTCGAGCGCCGGCATCGCCTCGGGGTTCTCGGGGCTGAGCCGCGCGATCTCCTCGGCGGCGCGCACCGTCCGTTCGAGCGCCGCCGCGTCGAACGAGCTCGTCGTCGTCGTGCCCGCGCGCTTCCCGATGTTCGCCGTGACGGCGAGCGTGTAGCCGGACGACGCGCCAGCGGTCGTCGCCGTGTTGCGCGCGAAGCGGACGTTGCCGCGCTCGCCGCCGTTGAGCCCGACGACCAGCTCGTCTGCCTTGCGCAGCGCGAGCGCGCGATCGATGAGAGCCTTCGCCTGTTCGCGTGACCAGATCATGGTGACACCGTAGAGACGAGGCTTCAGCCTCGTCAGAACTGATTACCGTCCTGTGTTGAGGATGTTGACCTTCTGGAACCGCGCGATCGGGCAGCCGTGGCTGACCGAGTTGCTCTGCGGCGGCTGGCCCTTACCGTCGCCGAACGCGCCGCCGAGCAGATATGTTGACGGGCCGCCGAGCATGTCGCAGGCGCTCCAGAACTCCGGCGTGTTCGACTGATACGCCAGGTCCCGCAGCTGGGACGTGATCTTGCCGCCCTTGATCTCCCAGAACGTCTGCCCGCTGAACTGGAAGTTGTAGCGCTGGTGGTCGATGCTGAAGCTCGCGTCCCCCTTCACGTAGACGCCGTCGTCGGTGGCGCCGATGATGTCCTGCTCGGTGAGCGGCTTCGCCCCCGGCTCGAGCGAGACGTTCGGCATCCGCTGGAAGGGGACCGATGCCCAGTTGTCCGCGTAGCTGCAGCCGTGCGACGCGGTCTGCCCGATCAGATGCGCCTGATCGCGAGTCGTCTGGTAGTCGACGAACATCCCGTCTTTGATCAGATGCCACTTGGTCGTCTTCACGCCGTCGTCGTCGTAGCCGCACGTGGCCATCGCGCGCGCCTGCGTCTTGTCGGCGACGAAGTTCACGGTCGGCGCGCCAAAGCGGAACGTCCCGAGCTTGTCCGTCGTCAGGAAGCTGGTCCCCGCGTAGTTCGCCTCATAGCCCAGCGCGCGGTCCAGCTCCGTCGAGTGGCCGACCGACTCGTGAATCGTCAGCCAGAGGTTCGTCGGGTGGAGGATCAGCGTCTTCTGTCCGGCGGGCGCCGGCTTGGCCTTGTGCATCGCCACCGCCTCTTCGGCCGCGAGGCGCGCCTCCTCGAGCAACGGGTAACTGTCGACGTACTCGTAGCCGGTGCCCATCGGCGCCGTGAGCGACGCGCGGTTGTAGAACTTTCCGGCCGCACGATCGACCGCCGTGACGTTGAAGAACGGGTACGAGCGGATCAACGACTGCTGGATCACGGAGCCTTCGGACGAGGCGAAGAACTTCTGCTCGTTCACGAACTGCATGAACGCCGTCACGAAGGTTGCGCCCGGCACCTTCAGCACGACCTCGTGGATCTGCAGCAGCAGGTCGAGCTTCGGCTGGATCGGCATGTCGAACGGGTTCTTCTGGACGGGTGTGTTCCACTCGTCCTGGTACGCCTGGACCGGCGCGAGCCGCACGGGCTCGGCGTTGACCTTCTTATTCGCGCGTGCGATCGCGATTGCCTGGCGCGCGACACGCGCCACTTCGTCCTTCTTGACGTCGGCGCTGCTCGCAAACCCCCACGTGCCGTCGACGATGACCCGCACGCCGAAGCCGTAGTCCTCGGTGTTCACGATGTTCTGGACCCGGCGGTCGCGGGTGAAGATGAACTGGTTGCGGTAACGGTTGATGCGGATGTCGGCGTACGACGCGCCGCCCGCCTTCGACGCGGCGAGCGCGGCGTCGGCGAGATCCTTCAGCGCGGCATCCGGCGGCGCGCCGAACACGAGCGTGTCCGGCCGGAGCCCGGCGGTGGCGCCGAGCGCAAGCATCGACTGCACGAAGCGGCGGCGATGAATCATGGTGCCCTCAGAGTGGCCTAGGACGAGCGCTGGCCTGAGGAAGTTTACCGCGGCGGGACGAACTGCGTGACAAGAGCGAGCCCGACGCGCGTCGAAGGGGGACGAGGGCGCCGGCGTGACAGGCGGGTCAGCCCTCCGAGGGAGTGGGCTCGCCGATCACGGCCTCGAGGCTGACGACCGGCATGGACCCCACGACTTCGATGCGTCGAACTGAGCCACGCGGCACGAACACCGCGTCGCCCGCCGCGAGGATCGCGGACTGGCCGTCGATCGTTATCCGCAGCAGACCGGAAATGATGGCCTCGACGCGGTCGCGGCTCACGCTCTGTGCGGCGAGCACCGCGCCCGGGTGATACGTGCGGCGCGTGACGTGACAGCCTTCAAACTCGCATTTGCGCCGGAGCGCCGCTTCGGTGAGGGGCCCGTCTTCGCGAGAATCCCAGCGCTCGACCCGCAGGAGCGCGCCAGGCGGCGGCACACGCGTCCCCCGGGTACGGCCCCAGCCGCCCGAGGGGGAGAAGGAGAACGCGTACGATGCGCGCCCGGCGAGTTCGGGGTTCATCATCAGGTCCTCGAAGGTCAGGCTGTCATGTCGCGTGCGCCCCGCTCCTGCGCCGGAGTGGACGTCACCACCGCCGCACGCCCGGGCTCGACCAGCAGCCGCAGCGCGTAGCCACTCGGTAGACCGGTTTCGGCGCTGCACGGCTCCACTCGGTAAACGGCCGACAACACGTGACTACCGCGCAGGGCCGGAGGCAGCTCTCTCCGTTGACGCTCGCTCCGGTCAACCTGGAAGTACACGAGGCGGTACTGCGGAATCGGCGTCCCGCTGATGCAGTTCACCGCAACGCCCTGCTCGCTGACGTCACGCGTGATGACCGACGCCATGCGCGTCGCGCCCCGCCCGTCCTTCCACACGATCTGCCCCGGAACGCTCAGGCGCTGACGGTCGGAGATACGCTTCTCCGTTCTCGGCTGCTGCCCGCCCATGACCAGTCGGAATCGCTGCTCCATAACGCCCCCAAACTGCTTGAGTTTCCCAGTGCGGTATCAAGGTTCAGGCCGGTAACTCCTTAGCTGGAGGCCCATGCCTGGCGCTATGACCTAACATGCTTATTAATCAGTCGTTTGAAGGAGAATGGCGCGACGCGAGTTGGGTGGGAGCCTCGACTACTCAGTATCCAGATGGGCTGGATACTGAATACCAAGTATCTATTGGGCGAGTGACATGTCGGAGCGAGCGTCGATGTCGAGTCGGCGAAGCTTCAGATAGAGCCCGCGCCGGGTGAGTCCCAGCACTCGGGCGGTTTCCGAGATATTCCCACCGCTGCGCTCGAGTGCAGTACGGATCATCTCCCG
The DNA here is from genome assembly GCA_050745085.1 of Vicinamibacterales bacterium. Classification (GTDB taxonomy): domain Bacteria; phylum Acidobacteriota; class Vicinamibacteria; order Vicinamibacterales; family 2-12-FULL-66-21; genus DATAEE01. The sequence goes on along the minus strand of JBOGJB010000410.1, from coordinate 1,094 downwards.
TTCCAGTTTTTCCACGGCTGTTGAGAGGCTCTGCCGCCGGCGGGATCCGGACGCCGGCGCCTCCGTCTCGCCAGCGATCGCGGCCAGCTGCGGGGAGAGATGCTCCGGTGTCACAAGACCGCCCGCCGGCGCCAGCGCCACCGCGCGCTGCACCTCGTTGCGGAGCTGCCTCACGTTGCCCGGCCAGGTGTGGGTGTCGAACAGGTCCAGCGTCTCCGCGCTCAGCCGGACGTCCGGCTTGCCGAGCCGCTCGGACGCCTCGCGCAGAAACAAGGTCGAGAGATGCGGAATCTCTTCGCGCCGCTCGCGCAGGGTCGGGACGTGAATGCGGATGACGCTGAGCCGGTAGAACAGGTCCTCTCGGAATTTCCCCTCGGCGACGCGCTGCTCGAGGTCCGCGTTGGTCGCCGCGATCACACGCACGTCGACGCGGATCGGCCGTGTCTCGCCGACCGGCAGGACCTCGCCCTGCTCGAGGAAGCGAAGCAGCTTGGGCTGCACGTCCAGCGGCAGGTCGCCGATCTCGTCGAGAAACAACGTGCCGCCGACCGCCGACCGGAGCACGCCCGGCTGGTCCGCGATCGCGCCCGTGAAGCTGCCGCGGCGGTGCCCGAACAACTGGCTGTCGGCGAGTTCGCGGGTCGTCGTCGTGCAGTTGTAGGGCAGAAACATGGCCGAGCTGCGCGGAGAGCCTGCGTGGATTGCGCGCGCGACCAGGTCCTTCCCGGTGCCGCTCTCGCCCGTGATCAGGACCGTCAGGTCGTTCCCCTGCAGCCGCTGGATCTGCTCGACGACGCGGGTCAGCGCCGGGCTGACGCAGACGAACCCGGGCAGCAGCGGCTCGAGCTGCCGCTCGAATGGTGCCGAGGCGGTTTCGACCGGCCGCTCGCGCGCCCGGCACAGATCGAAGCCCTGCCGCGTGACCGCGCACACGGTACGGAACCGTGCGCCAATCGCGGGACTGAAGGACCGCGCGGCGGTGATCGCCGCGAAGCGCGGACCGTCTGCCGCCAGGCCGATCGACTCGATGAGCAACGCGCCGGCGTCGGCGCGCGAGGCGCCGCGCGCCGCCGCGGCTGCGAGCGAGCGGGCCG
>JBOGJB010000409.1:0-4863 GCA_050745085.1 Vicinamibacterales bacterium | reverse complement strand
CGAGCGTCCCGCGCCGCCGCCACCGCCCCCCGCGGCGCAGCCGGTCGTCGCGCCGATCGCGTCGGTTCCCGCGGACACGCAAGATCGGCAGGGCGTGATGGCAGAAACGGCCGCGAAGACCGACAGTGCCGGGCCGGGCACGCACGGCGGCGTCGGAAGCGGTCGGGGCACCGGCATCGGCGAGGGAGACGGTCCCGGGGTCGGCCCGGGCAGCGGCGGCGGGACGGGCGGCGGTCCGTATCGTCCCGGCAGCGGCGTCGAGCCGCCGGACTTGCTGCGCGAGGTGAAACCGGACTACACGGAAGACGCGCGGCGCCGCGGCATCGAAGGCGACGTCATCCTGGAGATCGTCGTCAGGCGCGACGGCTCGGTCGGAGATGTGCGCGTCGTCGAACGGCTCGACGCCGGCCTCGACCAGCGCGCGGTCGCGGCGGTGCGTCAGTGGCGATTCTCCCCTGCACGGCTGCGCGGGGCGCCGGTGGACGTCGAAGTCGAAGTGGCTGTGGAGTTCAAGCTCCGGTAGGAGCATTTATGGATAGCACGCTCGTCATCGTCGCGCTTGTCTCGCTGGCGCTCGCGTCCGCAATGTCGCTCGTTGCCTGGCGCATGGTAACGCTCGAGCGCCGGCGCGAGTCGGCGCGCGTCGCGGCGCTCGTCGATCTCGCAAGGGAGGACGATGATCTTCTCCCGGGCCCCGGGCCTGAGAGGCCCGGGGCTCCACGCGACATGACAGCGAAACCCGTGGCCTCCGGTTCTTTCCTGAATGTGGAGGGCGGGGCCTCTCAGCCCTCGCCTGAGGACGCCAGCTCGGATCTTTTCGCCACCCGCGAGCGCGAGTCGCCGGCTGGCCTGCGGTTCGTCGCGATTGTCGCGGTCGCGGCCGTCATGGCGGTCGCCGTCGGCGCGCTGATGCTCGCGGGCGTCGAACCCAGGGCAAGTCTGAAGGCCGAGCCCTCGGCAAGTGGGACCGCCATGGCAGATCCCTCAGCGGTCGGGACGACAGGTGTTCCGCTCGAGCTGGTTTCGCTCCGGCACGAACGTGATGGGGAGAGGCTGACGATCACCGGCCTCGTGCTGAACCCGCGCCACGGCGCGCGCGTCGAGCGCGCGAGCGCGGTCGTGTTCGTCTTCGATCCGGCCGGGACGTTCGTGGCGAGCGGCCGCGCCCTCGTCGATTTCACGAAGCTCGATCCGGGCGACGAGTCGCCGTTTGTCGTCACCGTCATCGCGCCCGGCAAAGTCGGCCGATATCGCATCGGTTTCCGCGGCCAGGACGGCGCCGTCGTCGGCCACGTGGACCGGCGCGAGGGGACATGACCATGAAACGCCTCGCCATCGTCGCATGCGTCCTTCTCCTCGCCGCTGGGCGACCGTTCGGTCAGCAGCAGGAGGGAGACCGTTTCCGCTTCCGCACCGGCGTCGAGCTGATCAACGTCACGGTGACGGTGAGCGATCGGAACGGCCGGTTCGTGGCCGGCCTGCGTAAGGAAGACTTCGTCGTCTTCGAGGACAACAGCCAGCAGTCGATCTCGCATTTCAACAGCGAGCGTGTCCCGGTGAGCCTCGGCATCGTGCTGGACACGAGCGGCAGCATGGAGGGAGAGAAGTTCGCGGCGGCCAGGCGCGCGCTCGATCGCTTCCTCTTCGATCTCCTCGATCGGGATGACGAGGTATTCCTCTATACGTTCGACGCAACGCCGGAACTGGTCGAAGGCTGGACGACCGACCGCCAGCGCATCGTGCGCGCGCTCGGGCGCGTCGACCCCGGGGGCGGCACGGCGCTCTACGACGCCGTGGCCGAGGCGGTGCCGCTTGCGCAGTCCGGCACCCGCCGGAAGAAGGCGATCGTCATCATCTCGGACGGCAACGACACGAGCAGCCGGACGGACCTACGGGAGGTGCAGCAGCTCGTTCGCGAGACCGAGGTCCTCGTCTATGCCATCGGCATCGATGGCCGCGGCACGCCCACCTACAACCAGCCGCCGCCCCGGCTCCCGATCCCGATTCCGTTCCCGTTCCCCGGCCGCCGATCGCCGCCGACGTCGCAGCCACCGCGTCAGCCGTTTCCGCCGCAGCCGCGCGGGCCGTACCGGTCTGGTGGATCCGGGGCAGAGGCTGTCAACGCCGGTGCGCTGCGCGATTTGACTGACGACAGCGGCGGGCGCACGGAGATCATCCGTTCCTCGTACGATCTCGAGCCCGCGACCGCGAGCGTTGCCGACGAGCTGAGCAAGCAGTACTTCCTCGCGTATCCGTCGCCGGGCCACAAGGACGGCCGGTTCCACACCATCCGCGTCGAGGTGCGGCGCGGGAACGGCTATCTGGTGCGGGCGCGGAAAGGCTATATCGCTTCGTAGGCCCTAAGGCCGATGAGCTAAGATCGGCCCTGTGCAGACGTTCGCAGCGCTCGGGCTGAGCATCGTCGGCAGCCTGGGCGGGCTGTTGACGGCCTCGGCGTTCCTGCTGGTCGGCGATCGTCTCCGCACGCGGCTGGTGCCGTCGCTCATCAGCTACGCGGTTGGTACGCTGCTCGGCGCCGCGCTCCTCGGACTGCTGCCGGAGTCGCTCAAAACGCTCTCGCCGTCGGCGGCGTTCGGCACGCTGCTCGCCGGCATCTTCACCTTCTTCATCCTCGAAAAGCTCGTGCTGTGGCGGCACTGCCACGACACCGAGGACTGCCTCGTCCATCGCACGACGGCGCCGCTCGTGATCGTCGGCGACGCGTTCCACGCGTTCGTGGACGGGGCGTTGATCGCCGCGGCGGTGATGACGTCGCTGCCGCTCGGCATCACGACCGCGCTCGCCATCGCCGCTCATGAGATTCCCCAGGAGGTCGGCGACGTCGCGATTCTCCTGGCCGCCGGCTACGCGCGCGGCCGCGCGTTCAGCCTCAACTTGCTCGCCGGCCTCGCGGGAATCGCCGGCGCGGGGCTGATGCTCCTCTTCGCCGCCTCGGCGCCGCGGCTGCTGCCATGGGTCCTTGCATTCGCGTCGGGGAACTTCCTCTACGTCGCAATGGCGGACCTCATCCCGAGCCTGCACCGCGGCCCCGGCCACGCCAACGCGAGCGACGACAGCGCCGTCCTGCAGGTCGTCCTCGTCGGCGCCGGCGTGGCCACGATCGTCCTGCTTTAGGGACCACCGCATTGGGGACCCCCCGGGTTTCCGAGGGTTTCCGGACGCCGCCGTTGGTACCTCCTTTGCCTCTGGCAGAGGTGTTCAGCCAGCTCCCGCAGCTACCCCCCAAAGGAGATGGAGGTCATGCTGCAGTACCTTCTACGTTGCCTCACAACCCCCTGCGTCGTCGTGGTGCTCGCCATTTCGCCAGCCGATGCGCAAGGCGCCGACCCAGACGCCGACCACCGCATCTTCAAGGACGCCGCCTCGCGGGTAACGGCTTACACGCAGTTCACGATCTTCGACGACGTGCGTGCGTCGGTGGACGCCGGCGTGGTGACGCTCACGGGCAAGGTCACGATGCCGTACAAGCGCAAGGACATCGAGACGCGCATCGCGCGCGTAGACGGCGTGCGCCAGGTGGTCAACCGGATCGACGTGCTGCCGGTCTCGACGTTCGACGACGAGCTGCGCCACCAGATCGCACGCGCGATCTACGGCAACCCGTCGTTCTGGCACTACGCCGCGATGGCGAACCCGCCGATCCACATCGTCGTCGATCGCGGACGGGTGACGCTGACCGGAGTCGTGATGAGCGAGGTCGAGAAGATGCTGGCACGATCGATCGCCACGTCGTTCGGCGCGTTCTCGGTCAAGAACGAACTTCGGACGGAGGCGGAGGCTGCCGCCGAACTGGAGAAGATGGCGCGAAGGTAGGCCATCCGATTCTCCATGACCCGATCCGTCAGAGTTTCTTCTCCAGCCGGATCTCGTCGCGAATCGGGATCCCGCCAAAGCCGCCGGACGAGGAGACCTTCAGGTGCGGCAGGATGGCGCCGGGCACCAGCGCGGTGACGAGGTAGTTGCGGCGCTGATAGAAGTAGAGCGCCGGCAGGTTGTCGTTGGTCGTGGCGAGGATGATGCGGCCGAGGCCGCGGCTGCGCGCGACGGCCTCGGCTTCGGCGACGAGATGCCCGCCTACGCCGGTGCGCTGCCACATCGGATCGGTCGCGAGCGCGAGAATCTGCAGCGCGTCTGGCAGCAGCCTGTAGGCCAGCGCGCCCGCGAGCTCCCCTTTCATCGACGCGGCGAGGATCGGCGCGCCGTCCAGGCTGACCGGCTCGCCGAACGAGACGATGCTGGTCTGGCCGAAATCGCGGCGGATGAGCGCGATGGCGGCGGCGCGGTCGGCGGCGGTAGCGTCGCGGACGAGGACGGGAGGCAGCTCGAGCTTCGTCCGGCAGCCGCAGGCGACCTGCAACCGGGCCTCCTCCCAGTCGACGAAACGCCCGCAGCGCGAGCAGCGAAGCACGACCGGCTTTGCGCCAAACCCCAGCCTGGACATAAACGCGGTACATTATCAGATCGGCAGGCCCGAACGGCCAGATCCTCACGGCGGCGGATAAACGCCCGAATCACCCGGGCAGTCTAAGTACTCGATGACGATGCGCGCCTTGACGATCCTGGCCGCCGTGGCTGCCGGCCGGCGAGTATCTGACCGCGGTGGTCGAAGGATGTCGAGCCGGGCGAGTGGTTCGATCCGGCGTTCCTGCAGGCGATCGCGGAGGGCGCGGTGCGCATCACGCTGGACGAAGGGGCGCGCGCGACGAAGGACCTCAAGCTGACGGCGGTGCCTTAGCAATGCCGAATGCCAAATGCCCAATGCCCAATGCCCAAAGGGACTTCACTCGAGACAGTCGCTGTGGCGAGGGCAGACGCTTTCGGCATTGGGCATTAGGCATTGGG
>JBOGJB010000408.1:0-5481 GCA_050745085.1 Vicinamibacterales bacterium | reverse complement strand
CGTCCGGGCCAAGTACGGGTTCACCGGAGAGCAGCCGCGCGCCGAGATGCTGCAGCACAGCAAGTTCGTGGACGCGCGGGTCCGCATCCAGGTCAAGCACGCCTCCAACCAGTGGGTGCAGCTCGCCGAGTTCCCCGTCGAGCGCCAGCTCCTGATCAACTAAGCCGCGCGCTTGACGACCCAGCCTTCGCTCGAGCGCCGCCTCGGTCCATACGATGCGGCGGCGATCATCGTGTCCAACGTCATCGGCGGCGGCATCCTGTACTTTTCGCCCGGCATCGCGGCGACCGTGCCCAGCCCGTGGCCGTTTCTCGCGACCTGGGCCGCCGGTGGCGCGCTCGCCTTCGCCGGCGCCATGGCCTACGCCGAGCTCGCCGTCATGCGGCCGAGAGCGGGCGGCGAGTACGTGTATCTCAACGCCGCGTTCGGCAGGGCCGCGGCGTTCCTCACCGGGTGGACCTCCTTTGTCGCCGGCTTCTCCGGGGCGATCGCCACGACCGCGATGATTTTCGCGTTCTATCTGGTCCGCTTCATGCCTTCTGGCACGTTGACGGGCGAGCCCCTGTTCGTCGTCCCGTTGCCGTGGCTGCCACTGACGTTTTCCGTTCAGACGCTGGTGGCAATCGGCGTCATCGCGCTGATGGCCGCGATTCACATCCGCGGCGTCGGCCCGGGCCGTATCGTCGGCAACATCCTCGCCGCGCTGAAAGTGACCGCGCTCGTGCTCTTCATCGCGGTCGGCTTGTCGTTCGGAACCGGTTCGAGCGCGAGCCTCCAATCCTCCGCCGGCCCGGTCGCCGCCACGTCGTGGCTACTCGCGCTCGTCCCGGTGATGTTCGCCTATTCGGGCTGGAACGCGGCGTCGTACGTCGCCGAGGAAATCCGCGACCCGTCGCGCAACGTCCCGCTCGCGCTGGGGATAGGCACGGCAGCCGTCGTTGTCATCTACGTGCTGCTGAATGTGCTGTACCTCTACGTACTGCCGATCGGAGAGCTCGCGGCGGTCCAAGGCAGCGTGCTCGACGTGGTCGCCGAAAAGCTGTTCGGCGCGCGAGCCGGCGACATCCTGGGACTTGTGTCGCTCGTCAGTCTGGCCGCGAGCATCAGCGCGATGACGATTGCCGGGCCGCGCGTCTACTACGCCATGGCGCGCGACGGTCTGTTTTTCCCGCCCGCCGCGCAGATCCATCCTCGCTACCAGACGCCTGCTAAATCGATCGTCGCGCAGTCGGTGTGGAGCGCGTTGCTCGTGCTGTCGGGCAGCGCCGACGCTTTGGGTCGGTATACCGGGTTCGCCGTCATCCTGTTTGCGGGCGTCGCCGTCGTCGCCCTGTTCGTCCTGCGCCGGCGCGAGCCGAACGCGCCGCGGCGGTTCAAGGCGTTGGGCTATCCCATCGCGCCCGCCATCTTCGCCATCGCCAGCCTGTTGATCGTCGTCAACGCGATCGTGCGCGACCCGAGGACGTCAGTGGCCGGCCTCATCGTGATGGCGGCCGGGATTCCGCTGTATCTGTGGTTTGCACGAGCGCGGCGAACGTAACCAGGGCCAGGAGCCCGTCCGAGGCCGCAAACAGCAGAAACGCCACGGGCGATCCACGGAAGAGATAGTCCAGGACGAAGATGAAGGCGCCGCCCCCTTTCAGGAGCGGCCCCATAACCCAGAGATAGCCTCGATAACGCGCGGGATCGCGATAGGGCAGCAGGTACCCCGCGCCGACCGCGACGAGAAACATCCCGTTCAGATTTGCGTTGATGACCGGCGACGGGGGCGCCGATCCGAACCAGCCTGCGACTTGTACAGGGATCAAAAGAAGAAGGGCCCCTACGACGAGGTCGTAGAGGCCCGAGATGGCCGCGATGATCGAGAGCCGCCGATGTGAGGACATCGGCGACATGTTACGCCCCTATGGCGCGCGCTTGAGCTCGCCCGAATAGGTCACCGTCTCGTACGGCACGATCATCACCTCGAAGCTGAGCGTCTGGAAGCCCTCGGCGCGGATCTCGATCCGGTGGCCGCCCGACTTCAGCGTGAGGCGCTGGAACACGCCGTCAAATTGATCGACGATGCCCGAGAAGTACCCGTCGACGTAGACCTGGGCCTCGCGCGGCTTCACCTTCAGGCGCAGCTTGCCGTAGTCTCCGTAGTAGGCGCTGCTGGCGTAGCCGCCGCCGTACCCGTAGCCACCGCCGTAGCCGTAGCCGCCGCCGTAGCCCCCATATCGGTAGCCGTACGGGTAGCCCCCCCACCACCACGGGTCGTAGTAGAAGGCGCCGAATCCCCAGTAGCCGGGATAGTAAAACCCGCCGCCCGGGTAGCCTGGATAGATCGGGTAGTAGCCGCCGCCGCTGGGGAACGGCGCCTCGGATCGCGGGATGGCGCTGCTCACCGCCGGCCGATCGCCGCGCGGCCGCGCGTATTGCGGCGTCTGGCGCTCGGGTCCGACGGCGTTCGGTTCGCTGCCGCTGCCGCCAGATGACGGCACGCGCGATCGTGTGGAAGAAGACGAACCGGATGATGCCGGCGGAGCGTGACGCCGCTCGGGCGCGCTGCGCGAGACCGCGCGATCGCGGTCGCCGGTAAACCCACCGGAGGTTGGGCCGGACGGCGCCGAGGACGACGTGCTGCTGGAGCTGCCAGCGCTCGAGCCGCCTCCGCTGCCACCCGAACCGCCCGAGTTGCCGCCGCCCCCGCGAGGCGCCGCGACGCCGCTGCGCTCAGAGGAGCCGCCACCTCGTGGCGACCCGGACTCGCTGGGCCGGCTCTGCGCGAGGATCGTGACCGATGAGAGGGCGACGACCGCAAGCGCCGTGCTGGTGGTCAGTCCCACGCGTCTCATAACCCAACTCCTTGGCGGACCCAACAGGTCCACCCTCCACTTGCGGGCCCAGGAGGCCCGCCCTCCGTGACGCCTGAAGAGCCTGTCCTCCACGACGGGACGGACTGCGTCCGTTCAGTTAGGAAGCAACTCTATTGCCACCGCGCCTACCGCGAAAGTAGCCGGATTTCCGCGTGAAATCAAGGAGATAGGCCGTTTTGCTGTCCTCTCGCGCAGCCGGAGTTGTCCCCCGGCTGTTACGAGCCGGGACGCACGTCGATTCTCATTTTCGCGTGTTAGTATCCGGAAAAGTGCTCCACGCGACGACCGTTCTCGCCGTGCGCCACAACGGCCGGGCTGTGATGGCCAGCGACGGCCAGGTGACCTTCGGGGCGACCGTCGTCAAACACCGCGCGCGCAAGATCCGGCGTCTCTACAATGACCGCATCCTCGCCGGGTTCGCCGGCTCCGCCGCCGATTCGTTCTCGCTCTTCGCCCGGTTCGAGGCCAAACTGGAACAGTACCGCGGAAACCTCGAACGCTCGGCCGTCGAGCTCGCGAAGGACTGGCGCACGGACCGCGTGCTGCGGCGCCTCGAGGCGATGCTCATCGTCCTCGACAAGTCTGTGACGTTCCTGCTCTCGGGCACCGGGGACCTCATCGAGCCGGACGACGGGATCATTGCGATCGGGTCGGGCGGCCCGTATGCGATGGCGGCGGCGAAGGCGCTGGCGCACCATACGTCGCTCGACGCTCGCGTGATCGCCGAAGAGGCGATGAAGATCACCGCCGAGATCTGCATCTATACAAACGCAAACTTGACTCTCGAAGAGATCTGAAAGCGATACATGCCGATCTACCTTCCCGAGACGACCACGTCGCGCGTTGAGGCGCTCACGCCGCGTCAGATCGTCGCCGAGCTCGACAAATACGTCGTCGGACAGGCGCAGGCCAAGCGCGCCGTCGCGATCGCGCTGCGCAACCGCATGCGGCGGCAGAAGCTGTCGCCAGAGATGGCCGAAGAGGTCGCGCCGAAGAACATCCTGATGATCGGGCCGACCGGCGTCGGCAAGACCGAGATCGCGCGGCGGCTCGCGAAGCTCGCGCAGTCGCCGTTCCTGAAGGTCGAGGCGTCGAAGTACACCGAGGTCGGCTACGTCGGGCGCGACGTCGAGTCGATGATCCGCGACCTCGTGGAGATCGCCGTGGACCTCGTCCGGGAGGAGCGCGCCTCCGAGGTTCGGGAGAAGGCGAAGCGCCACGCCGAGGATCGCCTGCTCGACCTGCTGCTGCCGCCGATGCCGGCGGAAAACGAGATCGTGGACGACCCGAAGGGGTCGTACTTCAAGACGCGGGAGAAACTGCGCGAGCAGCTCCGCGACGGACGGCTCGACGACAAGCAGGTCGACATCGACGTCCGCGAGAAGGCGTTCCCGTCGTTCGAGATCATCGCCGGCTCCTCGGTCGAGGAGGTCGACATCAACCTGAAGGACATGCTGCCAGGCGTGTTCCAGGGGCGCACGCGGCGCCGACGGGTGCGCGTCCCGGAAGCGCTCCAGCACCTGACGCTGGAAGAAGAGCAGAAGCTCGTCGACATGGAATCGGTTTCACGTGCGGCGATCGAGCGCGTCCAGCTGGCGGGCATCATCTTTCTCGACGAGATTGACAAGATCGCGGGGCGCGAAGGATCGCAGGGGCCGGACGTCAGCCGCGAAGGCGTCCAGCGCGACATCCTGCCGATCGTCGAAGGGACGACGGTCAACACGAAGCACGGCATCGTGCGCACGGACCACATTCTGTTCATCGCCGCGGGCGCGTTCCACGTGTCGAAGCCCTCGGACCTCATTCCGGAGTTGCAGGGGCGGTTTCCGATCCGCGTCGAGCTGGAAGCGCTGGGGCGCGAGGAGTTCGTGCGCATTCTCACCGAGCCGCAGGGCGCGCTCATCAAGCAGTACATGGCGCTCCTCGAGACCGAAGGGGTCACCCTCCGCTTTCACGACGAAGCGGTCGCGCGGATCGCCGACTTCGCGGCGGTCGTCAACGAGCGCACCGAGAACATCGGCGCGCGGCGGCTCCATACCGTGATGGAGAAGCTGCTCGACGAGGTCTCCTTCGAGGCGCCGGACCTCGAGATCAAGATGATCACGATCGACGCCGCCTACGTCGATCGGATGCTCGCCGACATCGTCCGCGACGAGGATCTGTCCCGGTACATTCTGTGATTCGCTTGCTCGTGCCCGACCCCAGGCCCCGGGCCCCAGGCCCCGGGCTCCGGTGGGTGTTGCGCCTCTCGCTCGCGGCGCCGGCGCTCGCCTGTGCCGCCGCCTGCGGCCAGAAAGGGCCGCCGCTCGCGCCGCTCCGGCTCGTGCCGGCCGCCGTCCAGGGATTCACCGCGCGGCGCGCCGCCGGCACGGTGCGTCTCGCCTTCACGCCGCCGGCGGCCAACACCGACGGGTCCACGCCGGTCGATCTCGGGCGCATCGATGTCTACGCCTTGACGGTACCGAAGGCGGACGATGCGCCGGCGGGCGACGGGTTTCTCGAAAAGGCGGCGGTCGTCGCGACGTTGGAGAAGCCTGTCGCGGGAGAGCGGGCGATGCTCGAAGAGAAGATCGAGCCGCAGGGGGACCCGGCTCCGGTGCGCATCTACGTCGCGGTCCCGCTG
>JBOGJB010000407.1:0-4215 GCA_050745085.1 Vicinamibacterales bacterium | reverse complement strand
AGACCGGACAGACCTGAGCCCGCGCGGAGCGCGAGCGAAGCGAGTCGCGAAGCGCCCGCGAGAGGGGGTGGTGCCCCGCGAGCTGAGATCGATGCTCCGGAGGCGAAGGGTGTCGCGATCGGATTCAGCGTCACGAGCGACGCCCCTACCGGATCGGTCGCGCTCGTCGGGGCGCGGATCATCACGATGGGGGGCAGCCCTGAGCCCGCGCGAGCAGCCGGAGGGCAGTCCGGACCGGCAGGTCCGGCCCCGCGAGCTGGACATAACGATGGCGTCATCGAAAACGGCACGATCGTCGTCGAGGGCCATCGCATCGTCGCGGTCGGGCCGTCCGGATCGGTCAGCGTGCCCGCGGGGGCGAAGCGGATCGACGCGCGCGGCAAGACGATCATGCCTGGGTTCATCGACGTCCACGCGCACATCGGGAGCGAGAACGACGGCCTGCTGGCGGAGACGGCCTGGCCGCTCGTGGCCAACCTCGCGTACGGCGTCACGACGTCGCACGACCCGTCGAGCGACACGGAGACCGTGTTCACGAACGCCGAGCTGATTCGCGCCGGCAGAAAACTGGGACCGCGGCTCTTCTCGACCGGCACGATCCTCTACGGCGCCGAGACGCCGTTCAAAGCGATCGTGGACACCTACGAGGACGCGCTGTCGCACCTGCGCCGCCTGAAGGCGGTCGGCGGGTTCAGCGTCAAGAGCTACAACCAGCAGCGCCGGGACGCGCGGCAGATGATCATCAAGGCGGCGCGCGAGCTCCAGATGATGGTCGTACCCGAGGGGGGGTCGCTGCTGTACATGAACAACACGCACGTCCTTGACGGCCACACCGGCGTCGAGCACTCGCTCCCGATGCCGCGCATCTACAAGGACGTCGTCACGCTCTTCGCGAAGAGCAGGTCCGGTTACACGCCGACACTCATCGTCGGCTACGGCGGGCTGTCGGGGGAGTACTACTGGTATCAACACAGCAACGTGTGGAAGAACCAGCGGCTCCTGACCTTCGTCCCCGCCGACGTCGTCGTGCCCCGCTCGCGCCGCCGGACGATGGCGGATGAGGATGATTTCAATCACATCCTCATTGCGAAGGGGGCGCAACAGATCGCCGCCGCCGGCGGGTCGATTCAGATGGGCGCTCACGGCCAGCTCCAGGGGCTCGGCGCGCACTGGGAGACGTGGATGCTCGCGCAGGGTGGCCTGACGCCGATGGAGGCGCTCCGAGCCGCGACGATCAACGGAGCGAAGTACCTGGGACTGGACGGTGAGATCGGATCGCTCGACAAGGGGAAGCTCGCCGACCTGATCGTGCTCGACCGGAACCCGCTCGAGAACATCCGCAACACGGATTCCGTGAACATGGTGATGTTGAACGGCCGCCTCTACGACGCGGCGACCATGGACGAGATCGGGAATCATCCGAGGAAGCGGAAGCCGTTCTATTGGGAGACGGAGCGGAGGGCGACGCCGACGCCGACGGCGCAGCGGTAGATCACGGAGCCCGTGGAGACAGCGGAGTCACAACGGAGGAACGGAGTCAACGGGGACGAACGGAGCTTTCCAGGAGGATACTCCGTTGCGTCTCCGCTAGCTCCGTTTCTCCGTGTTGACTCCGCTTTCTTCGTCCGCTCCGCTATCGTCCGGCATTCAGAACGTAAACCCGGACGACAGATGCACCCTCGTCCCCTCGCCCAACCCTCGCGCGACGTCGAGGTTCAGCTTGACGACCGCGACGCTGAACCAGACGCCCGCGCCGACGCCTCGGAAGAACCGGGCGTCCGTCAACTTGGCGCCGTCATCGTAGGCCGCGCCGGCGTCGAAGAAAACGTTCACGCCGAGCCGGCCGACGCTCAGCGGCGAGGTGATCGGAACGCGAATCTCGGCCGAGGTGACAAACAAGTTGTCGGCTGAGGCGGAGCCGGCCCGGAAGCCGCGCAGCGTCCCGCGCTGATCGGTGGCGCCGCCGAGAAGCGAGCGCTCGTAGGACGCGAGCGGGGCGTCCGCGCTTTCGCGGTAGACACGCAGCGCGAGGACCGACTGCCGGATCAGCGGCACGAAGCCGCGCGCGTCGGCGCGATACCGGTTGACCGGCCCGCCCTCGAACCAGGCCCGCTCGTAGACGCCGCGCAGGAAGATCGCGCCGCGCGGGAGGCCGGGATCGTGCCGCGTGTCGAAGGTCAGGTCGGCGCCAAACGTCGAAAACTGCTCGTGAAGCGGCGCGAACTCCACGTCCGACCAGCCGCCTGAGATACCGGCCCGCAGCGGTCCTGCGATGACGCGCTCGCCGCGACCGCGTAGCGCTCCCCGTACGTCGCCGATCTCATAGAACGGATTCTCGCGACGGGAGTACGAAGCCACCGCCTCCACGCGCGTGAGCGGTCCGCGCGTGAACTGCTTGTCGAACTTCGCGGCAATCTCACGCGTGCCGCCCCACGTCGCCGGAAAGGCGAGCCGGCTCCGGTCGCCCGCCACGCCCGCGAGGGTCATCAGCGCGCCGTACGTGAATCCGTAGCCGTCCTCGTAGTCGAGCACCGGAAGGAACATGCCGCCGCGGGTCAGGCGGCTCACCTGCTTGACGCCGGTCGGAAGCGTCGGATCCTCCACAATCCCGGGGCGCTCCGTGACGACGATCACCAGGAGGATGTCGCCGTTCGTGTCGAGCGTGGCGTAGCGGCGCCGGACCTCGACGTGCGCGAAGCGCCCGCTCCGCTCGAGACGCTCGCGGACCGAGGCTTCGATTCCCTGAGGCGCAGCGTCGCCAGCCGTGACGCCGGCCAGCGACGTGACCACGTCATCCGGGGTCGTGTGGTTGCCGTGGATGCGGATGGCAGCGACCTTCGGTTCTCCGGCGGCCGCCTGAAGACGGCTCTCGGCCCCTGCGGCCTGGGTCGTGGCGATCGCCAGCGCGAGCGCCAGCCCGATCATTGACCGACCTTTTTGATCTTCGTCGTCACGTCCGCCAGGCGGTAGTCGCGGTACTCGACATCGAACGTTGCCGGGTAGGTACCGTTCGCGAGCGTGACGGCCGCGCGGAACTCTATCCGGCGGGGCAGCCAGACGTTCGGGAAGGGAAGGCCCATCTCCATGCTGGCCTTCAGCTCGTCGATGCGCGCAAGCCAACGCCCCGGCAGGAAATCGAGGCCGACATTGTCGAACGTGTAGCGGATGATCTGCGACGACGCGGGGTCGACCCACAACGTGATGAGCGCGACCTTGTTCATCCGGCGCTCGATGGCTTTGTCCTCGTCCTCTTCGTCTCTCTTGTTTTTCCCGCGTTTGTCTTTCCCGCCTTCCTCTTTCTTGCGCTCGGTCGCGTGGTCCGCATGCTCCCGTTGCTCGTGCTCGTCATCGTCCGTGAAGAGCTTCGTCGGGTAGTGCTCTATCCGGAGCACCTCACGCCCCTCGATCGACTCGCGGCCGACGAGGGCGTAGTTGCCCGGCTCGAACTTGAAGTCCATGAAGTACGCAGCGGAGATGAACCGGGGCTCGATGGTCTGGCGGAGGAAGTCGCCGACATGATTGGGATCGAGCGGAGGCGTCTCGGACGGCGTGGGCGGGCCGTCTTTCGCGGCGCGGCGATACTCTCGGCGCTTCTCACGCGAGATCCAGTCGTCCTCGTACTTGCGTCGCTCGTGCTCGCTGATCGCGACGCCGTTCGCGCGCGTCGGGCTTCGCACGAAGAAGCCATCGCGGATGTACCACGTGTACTCGCGGCGCTCGCCGAAGATCGGGTTGCCGGCCGGGTCGCGGAAGTCGAACTGCTCGCGCTCGTCCAGCACGTACTGCCGGAGGAGCTTCCAGCTTTCCGCGCGCCGCGCGATGGCGCGCTCCATGAGCGCATCGAGGTCGGACCCGGGGGCTTTTCCGGCTGGGTCCGACGCGGTCTGGGCAAGGACGAGGGCGGGGAGGCACAGCAGAAAACACGCGTAGCGCAGGCCTTGAGGGCTGCCCGGCTGCTGGGTCATCGGATTTTTCACACCGCCTCGATTGGACGTGACAGGCTGGCTCTCAGTCTGACGAGAGTCCGGCTGGCGCGGTTCCAGCTATCCGCGGCTATAATTGGAGGTTCTTGGGAGGCCTTGCCCGCATTTCTAGGTGCTCGCGGGGCCCCACCCCGCTCGCTCGCGCTCGGCGGTCGGCCTTCGGCCGACTCCCCTCCGGCGCCTCGCGCGGGCCCCAAGCCACACGGTGGGAGGTCGTTCAACGGTAGGACAC
>JBOGJB010000406.1:0-9108 GCA_050745085.1 Vicinamibacterales bacterium | reverse complement strand
CTCCTGATGGCCGCCGGCGGCACCGCCGCGATCCGCGACGCGCTCGACGGCCGGGCCGAGGTGCAGGCGCTCGAGCCGGCGGAGGTCGACGGGAAGAAGGTGGAGGTCGTCCGCTGGACCGCGCCTGGCCAGAACATCAGGCTCTTCATCGATCCGACGACGCACCGCATCGTGAAGGCGGCGTTCCGCACCGTCACGCCGCAAGGGGCGGCGGACGCCGAGGCGCTCTGGAGCGACTTCCGGGAGTTCGGCGGCCTCACCGTGCCGAGCAGGGTCGTCACGTACCGCGACGGGCAGAAGTTCTCGGAGGGGACGCTGTCTGATCTGAAGTTCAACGTCGGCCTGGACGCGAAGGGGTTTTCGAAGCCGTAAGCGCGACGGTCTTCAGACAGCCGATCGTCGGAGGTCACGCCCGCGATCGGTGCTTGCATCGATCGATGAACCGATCAGCCATGGCCAGATCGCGCGGCAGGAGTGAGCGATGAGCGAGGTACGGGTGCTGGTTGGCACACGCAAGGGCGCGTTCGTCCTGGCGTCGGATGGAAAGCGCAAACAGTGGGACGTCAGCGGTCCTAACTTTGCGGGCTGGGAGATCTATCACTTCAAGGGATCACCCGCTGACCCGAGTCGGCTGTACGCGTCGCAGTCCACGGGCTGGTTCGGGCAGCTGATCCAGCGCTCGAACGACGGTGGCAAGACGTGGGAGCCGGTAGGCAACAAGTTCGTGTACGACGGCGTCCCCGGCACTCACCAGTGGTACGACGGCACGCCGCACCCCTGGGAGTTCAAGCGAGTCTGGCACCTCGAACCGTCGCTGACGGATCCGGACACGGTCTACGCCGGCGTTGAAGACGCCGCCTTGTTCCGCACGAGCGACGGTGGGCAGACGTGGCAGGAGCTTCCCGGACTGCGCGGTCACGGCTCAGGATCCTCCTGGCAGCCAGGCGCCGGTGGGCTGTGCCTGCACACGATCCTTCTCGATCCGAGCGATCCTCAACGTATCTTCATCGCCATCTCCGCTGCAGGCGCGTTCCGGACCGACGATGCCGGCAGGACGTGGCGACCGATCAACCGCGGACTGAGGTCGGAAGGCATCCCCAACCCGGATGCCGAGGTCGGCCACTGCGTGCACCGCATCGCGATGCACCGGTCGCGTCCGGGCGTGCTGTTCATGCAGAAGCACTGGGACGTCATGCGGAGCGACGACGCGGGCGAGTCGTGGCAGGAGGTCAGCGGGAACCTGCCGACCGACTTCGGGTTCCCGATTGACGTTCACGCGCACGAGCCGGAAACGATCTACGTCGTCCCGATCAAAAGCGACTCGGAACACTTTCCGCCCGACGGAAAGCTGCGTGTATATCGGAGCCGCACGGGCGGCAACGAGTGGGAGGCGCTCACGAAAGGTCTGCCGCAGCGCGACTGCTATGTCAATGTGCTGCGCGACGCGATGGCCGTCGACTCGCTCGATTCCTGCGGCGTGTATTTCGGCACCACCGGCGGCCAGGTGTACGCGTCGGCCGATGCCGGAGAAACCTGGACTCCCATCGTCCGGGATCTTCCGCCGGTGTTGTCGGTCGAGGTGCAGACGCTGTCATGATGGCAAGCGAGCGCCGGAGGGGAGCCGCCGGAGGCGGCCGCGAGCGCGCAGCGAGGTGGGGAATGGAAAAGGGGCCCCCACCGAGCGGAGTGAAATGATTAGAGTCGAGTTACCCCCGCATCTGCGCACGCTCGCGCGCGTCGGTGCCGAGGTGACGATCGAGGTCGAGGGTCGCGTCACGCAGCGCTCGGTGCTCGATGCGCTCGAAGCGTCCTATCCGGTGCTGCGCGGGACGATCCGCGACCACGTCACGCTCCGACGCCGCCCGTTCGTGCGGTTCTACGCCTGCGATCAAGATCTGTCCCACGAGCCGCCGGACGCTCCGCTGCCCGACGCGGTTGCTGGGGGAGCGGAGCCGTTTCTGGTCGTTGGGGCGTTGGCCGGGGGGTAGGGTTACCGCTTCGTTGCGACCACGACGATGAGATACCCGTGGCGCCGCAGCACGGGGATGTGCGCGTCGAGCCAGGCGAACAGCCGGACGGCAGGCGCCGACATGCGCGAAAGCGACGGGGCGTAGACGTGAAACGCGAGATCGAGCATTCGGAGCCATCCAGGGATGAACAGGATTCCGGTTTCCGCGATCGTCTCGAAGCCGGCGCGTTCCATGAGTCTTCGAAGTCCACGGCGTGAATACGACTTCTCGAAGCCGTAGGCATAGAGACCGGCTCGCCGTAGGGCGGCGACCATGAGCGGTCGCAGGAAGGGATCCCATCGGTTGGGGACGCCGACGATGGCGCGGCCGCCGGGTCTGAGGACGCGCTGGATTTCCGTCAGCGCCTGCTCTGTCCCGGCGAAGTGTTCGACAGTTCCCATCGAATAGACGACGTCGAAGCTGTCTGGCGCAAACGGAAGGAGGCGGACGTCGGCGACGGCGGCCCTGAGGCAGCCCCGACCGAATTCAGCTGCTGCGCCACGCACCGTCGGTTCGGAGAGATCGACGCCGAAGACCCGTGCTCCCTGCCGGTCGATCCACTGCAGAATGCGCGTGTTCTTCGCTTCATCCCAGAGATCGGTCTTGAGCACCCGCCCGGCGGCGAGCGACCGTGTCGCCCCGCGCAGCAGACGCTGCTCGTTCCTTCGGTAGTACGTCGTGGACGCGGCGCCCCACAGGTCCGGAAAACGCTCGCCGACCGTGGTCCAGAAGCGGCGATACGCCGATTCGCGCTCTACCGACGGTGAGGGCGACGGCACCAGCAGCCAGACGACCAGAATCGGCGAGGCGAGCGCCCAGCCGCGCAGGGGCACGACCGGGACGGCGAGGTTGACATGTGCGACGAGCTCGCCCAGCAGCGCGGCGAGCGCGACCTGCGACATGACGAGGAGCAGCACGCCAGCCAATGCACGGTGCCAGCCTGAAGCGCCGGCCGCTGTAACCCAGAGCGCGATGAAGAGTGTGAATTGAAACGCGGGCAGCATCGCCAGAGCGCGCTGCGCATCCGCGTGCGCATCGAGCGCGGCTGACGCGTGACCGGCGAGCGGCTGCAGCGAGGCGAGCGCGGAGACGACCAGACTCAGCGACGCATTGCCCGCGACGAGGGCCAGTCCGATCCCCAGGAGGACCGCGAGCGCGGTCCGCATGAGGACCCGGTCGCGCCCGGCCTGCCAGGCGGCCACAGCGACGACAGCCGCGCCGAGCCCCACCTGGTAGAAAGCGTGCGTGGCGGCCAGCGGCGATTCGACCAGCGCCGCAGGCAGCGCGAGCGTCAGGAGCCGCGCGATGGCCAGCGCGGTGAACAGAGGGACGACGATGGCGAGCGCCCACACGCGCGTCGCCCACGCGGCAGGGATGGTACAGGCTGCGGCGACGTAGACCGGCATGAGCGGCGTGGTGATGCAATCGGGCGTGATCGTCCACAAGCGGTCGCCAATCGCGAGCGTCGTTCCCGTTGCGATCGCCTGAACGCCGGCGACCCGGAGGAGCGACGCGACGGCGCGCGCGACCCCTGTGCACGCAGTCAGCGCCGGAGCGCTCTGGAGGACGATTGGCGCGAGCGCGACAAATCCCCCGACGAGCAGCATTGCCAGCCAGGCAAAACGCCAGGCAACCCCGGGCCGTGCGCGATCCGGACGTCTCGCCTTCGACATCCACGTCGCAACGTAGATCAGGGTTGCGGCGACGAGCACCGCCGGCCACACGTAGACGTGCAGGACAGTGAACGCCGGTGTGCCGGCCGCTCGTCCGAGTATCGCGATTCTGATCGTGTTGAGCGCGAGGATGAGCGCGATGCCTCCGGCGGCCGCCTGGATGCGACGCCGCCACGGGGCCGGGTACGCCAGCGTCGCGGCGACGCACAGCGCCATCTCGTCGCCCGCGCTGCAGCTCAACGTCACCTGCACCGGCACCGCCGTGGCGCCCGCATGCCAGGCCGCGACCAGGCCTTGAAACTGCGCGAGCGGCAGCAACATTCCTTTCTCGACAAGCGAGGTCCGAAGGAGCGGGAAGAACGCGAGGATCCACGCGGCGAAGGTGCCGCCGAAACGGATCAGGCTATCCACGCTGAAGCGATCGGACCGAGACGTCGTGCGCGCCGACGAGCTCTGCGAGGTGGCTCGCCCACGGCCATTCCCCGCGATCGCGGCAGCAGTAAAGATCGAGCGCCGCGAACCCGCGCTCGGGAAATGTATGGCAGGTCAGATGCGACTCGCGGAGCATCAACACGCCGGTCAGGCCGCCTGTCCCTGGGAAGACGTGCCATTGGGGAGGTCCGAGCGGATGCAGATCGAGATCCCGAACGATGCGATCGAAGAGCGCCACCATCGGTTCGACCGCGCGAAGAAGGGCGGGGTCGCAGCCGTGAGCGTCAACCACCCACGCGGTGCCGCGCTCGTCGATCATCATGCGACGCGTCGCCGCCGCAGCACGAGCGCGCCCGCAGCCAGGAGCAGCAGCGCCATGACGAGCAGCATGCCTGGCGGCAGAACGGGCACCGCCCCGGCAATGATCAGGACATAGTCGCGGTCGCTCGTGCACCCGTTGGTGTCGGTCGCCCGGACCCGGAACGTATACGTTCCTTCGGTGCCGGCCGCCGGGACCCCGGCCAGCAGTCCACTCGGGCCGAGCGCCAACGCTCCCGGCAGCGCGCCACTGACGAGCGTAAACGTGTGGGGCACCGCGCCGCCGCTCGCCGTGATCTGCTGCGAGTATGGGACGCCGACCGTCCCGTTTGGCAGGGACGCAGGAGCCGTCGTGATGATGGGGCACAGCGTAATCACGCCGGCGTTGACGACGTAGAGCGTCTCGGCACCGCCGGCGGCGTCCGAGAACGAGGCGGCGAGCCCGATTCGATTGGCCGGATTCGCGAAGAACACCTGGGCGGCGGCCGCATCGGCGGCATCCATGAGAAACACGAATCCCGATGTCCCGCCGCCGGTGTTCGTGAACGTGAAGGTGATCGGAGCGGGGATCGACGAGGTGAACAGCACCGCGCCGGTCGCCCCGTCGTAGATGCGCAGAACGAGCTGAGTGAGCGTTATCGGGTTGCCGCCGGGCTCGTTCGTGTTGACAACGATGCGAAGGTCAGCGGCGTTTGCGATCGCCAGCTGCGCCAGCGTGCGTGTCAGCGTCTGTGAGGCACCGGTGCTCTCGTTGCCTCCAGCGACGCCCGGCGGGCAGGCTGCCGCGCCGATCACGTCGGCCGCGCCATTCCAGGCGACGCAGCCGGACTCGGTGGGTGTACTCTGCACCGTGAGGACCGTGTTGACGCCGCCGATCCCCGAGCCGCTGCTGAGGACCGGGGTCGTCTGAATCAGATTGGCGTGCGCGACGTCGACACTGAGGCCGGCGACGACAATGAGCGCGGGAGCGAGGCGTCTCAATCGGGAGTACCGCTGCAGGGTGCACGTGGATGCTAACGTGCCCGATGCGGTCCGTCAATTGGGATCGCGCGCTCGGACCAACGCCGTCCTGCTCGCGGCGACGCTGCTGACGATCGGGATCGCAGCGCCGGTGCTGGTTGCTCCAGGCCGCCGGCTCTTCGGCGCGGAGATCGTCGGCCGTCATGCCGATCCATTCGTCGTCATCGCGCAGCTCGATCGCCCGTCGGCGCCGGGCGTCTATACCCAGCCCCTGTTCGATTACCCAGGGGCCGTCCTCGCACGCGTCGTCGGGCCCGTGGCGGCCTGCAACCTGCTCGTGCTATCCAGCTTTCCGCTGGCTGCACTCTTCGCGTATCTGCTGGCGCGCGACCTCACGCGGTCGAATGCGGCGGCGGTTTTTGCCGGTATGACGTACGCGTTCCTGCCGGTTCATCTGGCCCACGCTGCCTATCATCCGCATGTAGCTCAAACCCAGTGGCTGCCGCTCTACCTGTTCGCTCTCTGGCGATTGCAGACGAGGCCTGGTGTACGCCCCGGTTTGATGCTCTTCGGTGCGGGAGCCCTCGTTGCGCTTTCGTCCTTCTATCTTGCGTTCGTCGCCGCCCTACTGACGCCAGTGGCAGTGGGCGGCAGAGCGCTGGCGTTC
Organism: Vicinamibacterales bacterium; assembly: GCA_050745085.1. Taxonomy (GTDB): domain Bacteria; phylum Acidobacteriota; class Vicinamibacteria; order Vicinamibacterales; family 2-12-FULL-66-21; genus DATAEE01. The sequence goes on along the minus strand of JBOGJB010000406.1, from coordinate 3,049 downwards.
AGGGAGGAAGGGCGGGGGCGGTGGCGCCCTGTCGCGGCGGCGGCCGCCGTGGTCATCACGCTCGGCCTTTGCGGGATCGCGTACAGCCGCTGGGCAGCCGCTCCTCTGTGGTCGGATCCGGAAGCGTTCGGCTTCCCGCGCCAGGATCTCTTCCGCTACAGCGCGAGCCCCTGGGCCCTGGTCGTCCCTGGCGTCGATCATCCACTCCTCGGGTCGTGGGCGCGACGGTTCTGGGTTGGCCGCGGCGCCGGACCGGGTCTGCTCGAACAGCAGATTGGGGTTGGCCTGGGTCTGCTCGCGCTGGCGGCCGTCGCGCTCGTCTCCTGGCTCCGCGGGCAGGACCGTCACGCGCAGCCGGGCTCCGTGGTGATGCTCGCTGCGCTCGCACTGGCGGCGTTTCTCTGTTCACTTCCACCACCGTTTCCGTCCGGCGCGCTCCATGCGATCGCGCCGATGTTCCGCGCGTACGCACGATTTGGGGTGGGCGTCGGTCTGGCGACGGCCATTCTGGCAGGAATCGGGTTTGCGCACCTGCTGGATCGCCGCCGATCCGTCGCCTTCGCCGCGTTAGGGCTCGTGGCGTTCGAGCTCGCTCCCTCGCCGTGGCGCTCGCGTGACGTGCTGCCGACGCCCGCACACCGGTGGATTGCGAGTCAGCCGCCGCTTGTCCACTTGCTGGACATGACGGTCACACGTGCGGGCCTCGATCCGGCGTTTCAGCGGCTTCTCGGTCACGAGGTTTCGTTCCGATCGCCGGCCGTCACGGATCTCGACGAGCCGAACATCGCCGGCAAGCTCGCGACGTTCGGCTACACCCACGTGCTCGCCAGCGCCCCGGGCGAGCGAGCATCGGCGTTCCGGAGCAGACGAGGCCTGAACGCCATTCGGAGATTCGGAGATATCGATGTCCTGCGCGTTGCGGCGGAGCGCCCTCTGGTCGTCGTGCTCGAGATGGGAGGGTTTTACGACCGCGAGTATGCCCTCGGCCGGAGCTTTCGATGGATGGCCGATCGCGGCGTCTGGTGGGTCGCCAATCATGGATCGGCTCCGCGCTGCGCGAGCCTGATCGTTGAGATGGACGCGTTTCGATCCGATCGGCGCCTGACCCTGACGCTCGGGCCGCGTCAGATCGGGGCGGCGAACGTCAGCACCGGTGGGCCCAGGCGTTACCAGCTCGGTCCGTTCGCTCTCGCGCCAGGACCGAACGTCCTGGTGTTCCGTCCTGTGGGCCCGCCTGAGACGCCGCGCGCCGTGTCCGGCAGCGGCGACACCCGGCCCTTGTCAGTGGCGGTCTGGGACTGGGCGTGGATGATTGGAGATGATAGAGCGGGCGGTTGCCGTCCGCCGCGCAGTAATGGACCAGAATGAAATACCCTTCGCGACCAGGCCAGATGCGGTGCGCGCTTCGCCAGAGGCATACGCTTCAGCTGGCGTAAGGCCGCATCGAGTTCCGGCTACAATCTGGCTGCGTGCACCAGGGAGGTGTCCCATGTGGTCCGGCACATCTTCGGTCGTCGCGATGACTCTGTCGGTCGCGCTGTGGAGCGCCGGCCTGGTCGCCACGGCCCGGCAGTCCGACCGGTCCGACGCCGCCGTTCGAGCGGCGGTCGAGCGTGCCATTCCCCTGCTGCAGTCCAGCGGCCAGACCTGGTTCGAGAAGCGGCAGTGCCCCTCGTGCCACCACCAGGGTCTCGGGATCGTGACGGTGACGCTCGCGCGCGATCGCGGGTTCCGCATCGACCAGAGCATGCTCGACGACCAGGTCCGCCGCACGACGTCCTCTCCCGCCGGTCGCGACCGGTACCTGCTCGGAGAGGTGAGCATCAACGAGCAGATTGGCGAGAGCTATCGCGCGCTGGCGCGCGGCGTCGCGGGCGCGGGCCGCAGTCCGCTGACGGATCTTCAGGTGCACATGCTCGCGGGCAAGCAGCACGTCTCCGGCCATTGGAACTCGTACTCGCACCGGCCGCCGCTCGAGGACAGCGAGTTCACGGCCACGGCGATGACGATTCGCACGCTGCAGCTCTTCCGGCCCGGGCACCGCGCGAAGGAGATCACCGATCGCGTCGCGCGTGCGCGGCGGTGGCTGGAGTCGGCGCGGCCGCGCTCGTCCGAAGAACGGGCGATGAAGCTGTTCGGCCTCTACTGGGCGGGAGCGGGGAGCGGCGCTGTCCGCCCGGCGCGCGACAGCATCGTGGCCGATCAGCGCAAGGACGGTGGCTGGTCGCAGGTCGCGACGCGTCCGAGCGATGCGTATGCGACCGGCCAGGCGCTCGTCGCGCTCAACCAGACCGGCGGCCTGCCGGTCGGCGATCCGGTCTACCGGCGCGGCGTCGAGTTCCTGCTGCGATCGCAGCGGCCTGACGGCACATGGCTCGTCGAGACGCGCCGCACGCGGAGCCCCGGCCTGGAGTACTTCGAGACCGGGTTCCCGCACGGCAAACATCAGTTCATCTCGTACGCCGGATCCGCCTGGGCGACAATGGCGCTGATCCTCGGCGTCGATGGCTCGCCCGCACCGGCGCTGGCGCGGGCCGAGCCGGTGCCGACTGGCGACGATCCGTGGGCCGCCGCTGAGCCCCTTACGCCGCTCATGACGGCTGCGCTGAGCGGGACGATGGAGGACATCGAGCGGCTGATTGCCGCGGGCGCGGACGTGAACGCCGCGACGCCCGGCGGCATCACCGCGCTGATGTGCGCCGTCCGCGATCCCGCGAAGGTGCGCCGGCTGCTCGCGGCCGGCGCGCATCCGAACGCGGCGGCGAAGTCGGGGCACACGGCGCTCATGCTCGCCGCCGACTACGACGGGGCCGCCGAGAGCGTACGGGCGCTGCTCGATCGCGGCGCCGACTCGAACGCCGTCGCGATGCAGGCCATCTTCCCGGCCGCGACCGCCCTTCGCAGCGCGGCGCTTCGCGGCGACGTCGAGGTCGCCAAGCTGCTGCTCGATCGCGGCGCTGCGATCGAGACGACGCTCGGCGACACGCGCGTGTCGCTGTCGCTTCTGTTCGCGGCGGCTGCGGGTCACGTCGACGTCGTGGATCTGCTG
>JBOGJB010000405.1:0-3866 GCA_050745085.1 Vicinamibacterales bacterium | reverse complement strand
GGCGCCGGCGCGAGAGAGAGTCTGCATCGTGAGACCGAGCGTCAGCGGACTGCCAGGCGCGGGCGGCGTCGCCGCCATGACCGACACGTCGACAGTCTCACCGCGGCGCCGGACGCGGAACACGATCGACTCGCCGGGCATCAGCCGCGCGACGCGCACACGCCACTCGTCCGGCGACGCCATCGGCGCGCCGCCGGCGGTCTCGATCACGTCTGTGACGGCCAGCCTGGCCGCCGCGGGTCCTTGCGGATGCACCGACGAAACGATTACGCCGGCGCGCGCTCCGGTCGCGGACGCAAGCCGCGGTGTGAGCGCCTGTACCTCGACGCCGAGCCAGCCCGCCTCTGCGGTCTTCTGGCCAAGCAAGTGCTCGGCTGTACGGAGCACCGTGTCGCCGGGCACGAGGGCCAACGTGCCCGCGTGCGGAATCACCAGGCCTGCCAGCGCACCATCGATCGTGAACAGAAAGTCGCCTGGCGCGACGCCGGTCCGGGCCGGCAGCACCCAGATCTCGCCAGGCCACGCCGGGTCCGTTGCGGGGTGAAGGCGGCCGACGAACACCGGTCGCAGCGAAGCGCCCTGACCTGAGACGTCACTGGCAACCATGAAGCGTGGTCTGTCGATTCGATCAGGGGACCACGGCGTCAACTCCGGTGCCGGCGCGCCAGGAATCTTCATGAGCGCGAGTCGGGATGCCGGGTCGTGCGCGACGAGCGTCGGAAGGACGGATCGCTCCGCACCGATCGACCCGCTCGGCGTCGCGAGCAGCGTCGCGCCGACATCATCGCGCACGCGCAGCACCACTGCGAGCGGCAGCGCCGGCAGCTCCACGATCGCGAGGGAGGGCAAGAGCTGCGGTTCGAGCGTCGATATTTCAGAGGCAAGATCGCCGAAGCTGGGCGGCGCGGCGAGCTGCGTGAGGAACGGTGGCACAGGGTTCGGCGTCGCCGGCCGCTCGGGGAATCGAAGCCTCGCGAGCGCCCACAGCGCGGCCATGGAGATCAGAATCGTGAAGAGCAGGAGCCGCGTCTCGCGCGAGATGCGCGGCCGCGCCGGGGCCGGATGCTCCATGACGGCATGCTACCCCCAATCGCCCCGCCTCGATCGCCGTACGGCGATCGCCGTAATATGGCGACGTGCACATGCTGTGGCGTCTGTTGGTCAATGCCGCGGCGCTGTGGGTAGCCACGCGGGTCGTGCCCGGCATCGCCTTCACTGGAGACTGGCGGCTGCTGTTCGTCGTGGCGCTCCTCCTCGAGCCGGCAGACGACAGCTTCGCGAAGTAAGCCGACACTCTCTCCCATCGGCGCAATCGACGTATACTGAGACCTCGCTTTTCTGAGCACTGAGGCCATGCCGGCCTGCAGCCCTCACCAAAGCCGCGCTGTGAGGGTAGCCTGTTCGTGCCGTTCAGGGAACTGAAGCTTCATCCGGATCTCCTCCGGGGCCTCAACGATCTCGGTTTTCCCCGGCCCACCTCTATCCAGGCCGCCGCCGTCCCTGCCGGTCTCCAGGGCCGGGATCTGCTTGCCTCGGCCACGACCGGAAGCGGCAAGACGGCCGCGTTTCTGGTGCCCATTCTGCACAAGCTGATCGCAAAACCGCGCGGCACGACGCGGGCGATTGAGCGCGCGGTGGCCCGGCCATTACCGAGGGTGACCGTCCCGGATTTCGATTACCATGCACCGGCGGTCAGACAGAAGAGGCCTGATGAGCAACGAGGTCATGCGGCGCGACCCCTTCGCCGGCGCAGCCGCCGGCATCGCCACACACATTAATCACTTCGTAAAGGAGAGGACGAGATGGCACCGATGAATGGAACGATCAAGCGACTGGTGAACGCCAAGGGGTTCGGTTTCATCGCCGCAGACGATGGAAACGAGTACTTCTTTCACCAGTCGGCCTGCACGCAGACGCCGTTCGACGAGCTCCGCGAAGGACAGGCCGTCACGTTTGAACGCGGACAAGGCCCGAAGGGCCCGCGAGGTGAGAACGTCAGACCCGCGTAGGAAGGCGTCATGCGGACGCGACTCATGACCGCACGCTGCGCGATCCTCGCGTTGCTACTGGCGACCTCGGTCCCAGCCCAACCGGCCGTACCCGACACCCCGGCCGGCAAGGTCTTCTCCGCGTGGCTGGGGGCCTTCAACTCGGCGGACCGCGAACGGATCCGATCGTTCAACGAGACCTACCGGCGCGAGGCGCCGCCGGTCGAGCAGGCGCTGACGTTCAGAGAGCAGACGGGCGGCTTCGACCTGGTTCGCGTCGAGAAGAGCGAAGCGACGACGCTCGTCGCGCTGCTCAAGGAACGGGGGGGCGACACCGTGGCCCGCCTGGAACTTTCGCTGGATTCGGAGACACCGCCGAAAGTCTCGCGCATGGGTCTGAGCGCGATTCCCCGTCCGGCCGATCTCGCGATTCCGCGAATGGCGGAGGCGGAGGCGCTCGCAGCCCTGTCGGCGCGCGCCGAGGAGCTCGCAAAGAACGACCAGTTCTCGGGCGCGGTGCTCGTCGCGCGGCACGGGACAATCCTGCTCCAGAAGGCCTACGGGCGCGCGAACCGCGAGGCTGGAACGCCCGTCACCCTCGACACGCAGTTTCGCATCGGGTCGATGAACAAGATGTTCACCGCAGTTGCGACTCTCCAGCTCATCGAAGCACGCAAACTGAGGCTTGATGATCCGATCGGCACGCATCTCCCGGACTATCCGAACAAAGACGTGGCCTCGAAGGTCACCGTGCGTCATCTGCTGACGCACACCGGAGGTACGGGCGATATCTTCGGTCCCGACTTCACGACGAACCGGCTGACGCTTCGAGAGCACGGCGACTACCTGAAGCTGTATGGATCCCGCGCGCTCGTCCACGAGCCGGGGGTGGAGCACCGCTACTCGAACTACGGATACGTCCTGCTCGGCGCGCTCATCGAAAAGGTGAGCGGTACGCCGTACTACGATTACGTGCGAGCCAGGGTCTTCCGGCCGGCTGGGATGGACTCCACCGATTCGCTCCCCGAAACCGACCGCGTCGCCAACCGCTCCATCGGGTACATGCAGCGCGACGGCGCGTGGACGGCGAATACGGAGACGCTCCCGTGGAGTGGCACCGCGGCCGGCGGCGGATACTCGACGGTGGGCGATCTCTCCGGTTCGCGCAGGCGCTGGAGTCAGGAAAACTGCTTCCGAAGGCGATGCTCGCCGAAGCGACGACGCCGCAGCGACAGCAGTATGGGTACGGCTTCGGCATTCAGGGAGAAGGGCCGCTGCGGAGGTATGGCCACGGCGGCGGCGCGCCCGGGATGAACGGCGATCTCCGCGTGTATCCGGAGCTCGGCTACGTGCTCGTGGGGCTCAGCAACCTCGACCCGCCAGCCGCCTCACGCGTGGTCGACTTCTTCGCCCTTCGTATGCCCGCGATGCCGTGAGAGTATCTGAGACATTTACACCCCTTGCGGAGGCCTGATATGGTGCCGGCCATGAGACGCTCCGACATCGCCCTGTTGACGTTCGCGCTAGTGCTCCTGGCTGCGCGCGCGGCCGACGCGCAGTTCGACACGGCATCCGTGGTCGGCACCGTCAAAGACAGCGCGGGAGCGGTGGTTCCCGGCGCGACGGTCACGCTGACCAACGCCGACACGAACATCGCCGTCACCCGCGTCACGGACGATCACGGGAACTTCGAGTTCATGACGGTTCGCGTGGGCCGCTACAAGGTCACGGCCGAACTCCAGGGCTTCTCCGTCGCGGTAGCTGACGACATTCAGATCACCGTCGGCGCGCGTCAGCGCGTCGATCTGCAGCTGACGCCCGGCAGCCTCACGGAGACAGTCCAGGTCCTCGGGGCCTCACCCATGCTCGAGACCGACT
>JBOGJB010000404.1:0-7552 GCA_050745085.1 Vicinamibacterales bacterium | reverse complement strand
CCCGCTCGCTTCAGCTCCCGCGTACTCATCGCTGTCCGTCCCAATCCACGACCTCCCCAGAGGTCGTAAGCTTAGGGGGACATTTCTAACGAGTCGGCGAGGGGACACTATCACCGAGTCGCAACAGACGAACAGAGAAGCGCCCACGGCAAAGCATTCTCCGCTAGACTGCTGCCTGCGGCCATGGTGGTGACGTTCGTGCCGGTCGTGATCGCATCGGCCATGATCCTCTCGCATTCCATGAATGCGCGGCATGCTCGCCATGGCTCGTCAATCGTCTCATCCGAGTTCATCTTCGAACGCGCGCCGTTCGCGTCGAGTCACGCGTCCACGATTGTCGAGACAGACGACGGCTTGGTGGCCGCCTGGTTCGGCGGTACACGAGAAGGTCATCAGGACGTCGGCATCTGGGTCGCTCGCCGCGATCGGGAGCGCTGGACGAGGCCAGTCGAGGTAGCCGACGGCCGGGATCCAGAAGCCGGGAGTCGCTATCCCTGCTGGAATCCGGTGCTCTTTCAACCGGCAGACGGTCCGCTGTTGCTCTTCTATAAAGTCGGCCCGAACCCGCGCGAGTGGTGGGGGATGGTGACAACATCCACGGATCGTGGCCGGACATGGTCGAAACCCAGGCGTCTGCCGTCAGGGTTCCTCGGTCCTGTTCGCAACAAACCTGTGGCGTTCGGCGACCGTCTCCTGTGCGGCTCGAGCACCGAGCATGCCGGCTGGCGTGTGCACATGGAATGGACCGACGGTCGGGGTGACCAGTGGGAGAAGACCGGGCCGCTCGAGCCTCACGCCGAGGCGCTCGACGCGATCCAGCCGACGATTCTGGCGCACGGCGGCGATCGGATTCAGATCCTCGCTCGAACGCGGCAAGGGGTGATCGCCGAGGCGTGGTCGACCGACCGGGGCAGGACGTGGGGTCCGCTGTCTGCCACCGTGCTGCCCAATCCCAATGCAGGGATTGACGCGGTGCGGCTGCACGACGGCCGCTTCCTCCTCGCCTACAACCACACGACGTCCGGCCGCAGTCCGCTGAACGTCGCGACGTCAAAAGATGGCAGCCTCTGGCGCCCGGCACTCGTGCTGGAGGAGCAGCCGGGAGAGTACTCGTATCCCGCCGTCATCCAGGCGCGTGACCGCCTGGTGCACATCACCTACACATGGCGACGCGAGCGGATCAAGCACGTCGTCCTCGATCCGGCCGGGATCTAGATGGCGAGATTTGTGATCGATCGGTCTGGCTCGAGCTGGACCGGCTGTTGCAATGGGCGAGGACGTGGCGCGCGCTGCCGACCCAGCCGTGAAGCTCCCTGAATCCAGGCGAGCCCTTCCGATCCTAGATGTCGGCTGCTGCGAACCTTTCAAGGCTGCGATCCACGGCGCTGCGATGGGGCTGACGGTCCTGATGGGGGCCTACAACGCCGCCGCGTGGCTCCGTCGGCGGCAGCGCCACCTCGCGATCAACGCGGTCATCTATCTGGCGGCGGCCATCTGGGAGGAGCGCCACGTGCGGCAGCACATCGCACGCTGCCTGCCACGCGCCGAACCGGAGAGGGTCGCCGCGCCTGCGCCGGCCGACATGGACAAAGCTGCCTGAGCACCCCGGGGCTGAGTTTAGCCTCGCCGGAGGGTGACTACCGGATCGAGAGGCGGCCCGCCTGGCCGATTCACGCACGCGACGAACGCCACGCCTCCGAGCAGCGCCGGCACAGCCGCAAAAGTGAGCGGATCCGGCGTCCCCACACCGTAGACGAGCGTCTCGAGCAGCCGCGTCAGGAGGAGCGGCTGCCACAGCCAACAATGAATGATCGTGTCGCGTCACCGCCTCAGATGGAACGGCACGCTGGTAACGACCGTGTTCGGTTTGAACAGGAGCGCCGCTTTGATAAGCAGCGCCCGCTGGTTGTGTAGCAGGTGGTGCCACCAGCGGGCCGGTACGAACTCAGGCAGCACGACGGTGACGTAGTCGTTCGGCGCCCCGGCGCTGATCTGTTCGATGTACTCGAGCAGGGGCTCCATCAGCGATCGGTACGGCGAGTCGAGAACGATAAGCGGGATGTTCTTCCCCCACTTCTCCCAGTCCCGGCGGAGCGTCCCGGTCGCCGCGGGATCAAGGTCCACGTAGATCGCCCGCACGTCCTCTGACAGGCTGTCGGCATACTCGAGCGCCTCGATCACGGCGCGCTGGATGCCGCCGATCGGAACGAGCACGACGTTCCGGCGCCGCGCGGGACTCGCCCCCCCTGTCAGCGAGAGCTGCGACGCGACGTGGTCGTAGTGCTTCTTCGTCTCGACGAACAGGAACACGAGACACGGGATGAGGAGCAGGATGATCCAGGCCCCCTCCGACGCCTTCGTCGTCGCGACGATGACAAGCACCGTACCTGTCAACAGCGCGCCGATCAGGTTGATGGCCGCGTGGGCGAGCCAGCCGCGCTCGCCGCCGCGCTTCGCCCGGACGACCATGCCGGTCTGCGACAGCGTAAAGGAGATGAAGACGCCGATCATGTAGAGGGGGATGAGCGCGTGGGTGTCGCCCGCGAAGATGACAATCAGCAGCGCCGCGAAGACGCTCAGACTGACGATGCCGTTCGAGAACGCGAGGCGGTCGCCCTGGTTCATGAACTGGCGCGGCAGGTACTTGTCCCTCGCCACGATTGACGCCAGCCGCGGAAAGTCCGCGTACGCGGTGTTCGCCGCCAGCACGAGGATCAGCATCGTCGCGCCCTGCACGAGGTAGTACATGAGGCCCCGTCCGTTGAAGATGCCGCGCGCGAGCTGGGACACGACTGTCTCGCGCTCCGACGGGATGATCTCGTACGCGTGCGCGAGCAACGTGATGCCGACGAACATCGTGATGGCCAGCATCGCCATGATGATGAGCGTCGTCGCGGCGTTCTTCGCCTCGGGCGGGCGGAACGCCGCCACCCCGTTCGACACCGCTTCGACTCCGGTCATCGCCGTGCAGCCGTTCGAGAAGGCGCGCAGCAGGGCGAAGGTCGTGATCGCCCCCGCCCCTGCCGTCTGGAGCGGCTCGGACGCGGGAAGCGGCTCGATGCCGCGGGTCACGTACCGGAACAGGCCGACGGCGATGAGCCCCAGGATCATCACGATGAAAAAGTAGGTCGGTACCGAGAAGATGTTGCCAGATTCCCGGATGCCGCGCAGGTTGCCGATCATGAGGATCGCGATGAACGCGATCGCCAGCGACACGCGGTGGTCGTGAAGCGCCGGCAAGGCGGAGGTCAGTGCGGAGACTCCCGCCGCGACGCTGACTGAGACGGTCAACGTGTAATCGATGAGCAGCGCCGCCGCCGCGACGAGTCCCGCGGTCTGGCCGAGATTCTCGCGCGCCACGATGTATGCTCCGCCGCCCGACGGATACGCGTAGATCGTCTGGCGGTACGAGAAGGCGACCGTCGCGAGCAGCGCGGCAATGAGCAGCGAGATCGGCGATGCATACGCCAGCGCGGCTGCGCCGGCCACCATGAGCACGCGGAGAATCTCCTCGGTCGCATACGCCACCGATGAGAGCGCGTCCGACGAGAGCACCGCCAGGCCCGTGACCCGGGACAGCCGCTCGTGATGCGCGAGATGGGAGGGAATCGGACGGCCGAGGATCAGCCGCCTGAGCTGGGCAAGCGCCCCTTCTTCGGACACGGCGACTTCCAATCCGCCTGCGAGGTTAGCTGACGGGCTCGAGGTTGGAAGTCCTCTACCGGATTCCTCCGGATGCGCCCCTGGCGCCGACTATCGACGCCGTGGTTCCCCCGCTCGCGCCGGCTCGGCGCGATTCGGCAAGCTCCTAGTGTACCTCACAACCGAGCGTCGGAGATCACGACCGGCGGCTATGCCGTCACCGGGTCAGATGGAAGGGCACGCTCGTGACGACCGTGTTCGGCTTGAAGAGAAGCGCCGCCTTGATGAGCAGCGCGCGCTGGTTGTGCAGCAGGTGGTGCCACCAGCGGGCAGGCACGAACTCCGGAAGCACGATCGTGACGTAGTCGTCCGGCGCCTCCGCATCGACCTGCTCGATGTATTCCAGCAGCGGCTCCATGAGCGAGCGGTACGGCGAATCCAGGATGACGAGCTTGATCCCGCGCCCCCACGTGTCCCACTGCCGGCGGAGCTGCTCGGTGCCCGCCGGATCGACGTCCACGTAGATCGCCCGCACGTCGTCCGACAGGCTGCTGGCGTACTCGAGCGCTTCGATCACGGCGCGCTGGATGCCGCTGATCGGCACCAGCACGGTGTTCTTGCGGCGCGCCTGCCGAGTCATCCCGGTCAGCGACAGTTGTGACGCGACGTGGTCGTAGTGCCTTTTTGTCTCGATGAACAGAAACACGAAGCAGGGAATCAGGACCAGGATGATCCAGGCTCCCTCGATGAACTTGGTCACGGCGACGATCACGAGGACGGTGCCCGTCAGGACCGCGCCGATCAGACTGATCGACGCATGCGCGAACCAGCCGCGCTCGCCGCTGCGCTTCGCACGCAGGACCATGCCTGACTGCGACAGCGTGAACGAAATGAAGACCCCGATCATGTACAGCGGAATGAGCGCGTGAGTGTCTCCGGCGAACACCACGATGAGCAGCGCCGCGAACACGCTCAGGCTGACGATGCCGTTCGAGAACGCCAGCCGGTCCCCCTGGTTCATGAACTGGCGCGGCAGATACCTGTCCCGCGCCACGATCGACGCCAGCCGCGGGAAGTCCGCGTACGCGGTATTCGCCGCCAGCACGAGGATCAGCATCGTCGCCGCCTGCACGAGGTAGTACGGCAGGTCGCGCCCGCCGTAGATGCCGCGCGCGAGCTGTGAGACGACTGTCTCGCGCTCGGAGGGAATGATCTGGTAGGCGTGAGCGAGCAGCGTGATCCCGACGAACATCGTGATGGCGATGATCGCCATGATAATGAGCGTCGCCGCGGCGTTCCTCGCCTCGGGCGGGCGGAACGCCGGAACGCCATCCGCGACTGCCTCGACGCCGGTCATGGCCGTGCAGCCGTTCGCGAACGCGCGGAGCAGCACGAACGTCGTGAATGCGCCGGCCGCCTCGGGCACGTAGAGCGGCTCGGAGGGTGCGACCGGCTGGATCGTCCCCGTCACCGAGCGCCAGAGCCCGACCGCGATGAGGCTGAGGATCATCGTGATGAAGAAATAGGTCGGCGCCGCGAAGATGTTCCCCGACTCCCGGATCCCCCGGAGGTTGCCGACCATCAGCAGCGCGATGAACGCGACCGCCGTTCCAACACGGTGATCGTGGAGCTCCGGGAACGCGGACGTCAGCGCGGCCACGCCCGCCGCGATGCTGACCGCTACCGTTAACGTGTAGTCGATCAGGAGCGCCGCCGCCGCCGTCAGCCCCGCCAGCGCGCCGATATTCTCGCGCGCGACGATGTACGCGCCGCCGCCGCCCGGGTAGGCGTAGATCGTCTGGCGGTAGGAGAACACCACCGTCGCGAGGAGCGCGGCGATCAGGATGGAAATCGGCGTCGCGTACCACATGGCGGCGACGCCTCCGATCACCAGGACCCGCAGAATCTCTTCGGTGGCATAGGCCACCGACGAGAGCGCGTCCGACGACAGCACAGCCAGACCGGTGACCTTGGACAGCCGCTCGTGATGCGCGAGATGCGACGGGATCGGCCGGCCGACGAGATAGCGCTTGAGCTGCGAAAGAAGTCCTTCTTCCGCCACTACTGCTTGTCCAACACGCGCCCGGCGTTCAGGCTGTCGTGGTTGAGAATCGCGTTGAACACCAGCACCGCCTTCGGCGTGGGCACGGCCTTCGACGCCGGCAGGTAGTCCACGAGCGGCGACGTGAAGTACGGCGCCGTAGTGTACTCCTTCATCTTCGCCGCATACGCCGCGTCCACCGGCTGCTTTGGATCACGGGCATACTGCGCGGCGGCGGGAACGGCGAGGCCGAGAGCGATTGCAAGGGTCGCGAGGCGGATCATGGGGAGGGATCATATCAGGGTGCTCAAGGTGCTCAGGGTGCCACGTGCTCAAGGTGCGGGTTCCGCGCCAGGACCGGCACTGTGAGTACCTTGAGCACCTTGAGCACCCCCTACGGTCCCAGCATCGCGCGCAGCTCGTCCCCTTCGACGACTTCTTTCTCGAGCAGCCGCGCGGCGAGATCGTCGAGCGACGGCCGACGCTCGTGCAGGACCCGGCGCGCCTGGTCGTGCGCCTCGGTCATGATCCGCTTCACCTCGGCGTCGATCTTCTGCGCTGTCGCCTCCGAGTGCGGCCCGCGCTCCGCCGGCAGCGGCATGTCGAGGAATGTCGGCCGCTTGTGCCCGTCGTAGTTGATCGCGCCGAGCGCCTCGCTCATCCCGAACTCGGTGACCATCGCGCGCGCGATGTCGGTCGCGCGCTGCAGGTCGTTCTGCGCGCCGGTCGAGATCTCTCCGAACGCGATCTCCTCGGCGGTCCGCCCCGCGAGCAGGACCGAGACCTGGTTGAGCAGGTCGGTGCGCGTCAGGAGGTAGCGGTCCTCCAACGGTAGCTGCATCGTGTAGCCAAGCGCGCCAAAGCCGCGCTGGACGATCGAGATCTTGTGGACGGGGTCGAGCCCCGGCAGGACGCTCGCGACGATGGCGTGGCCGGACTCGTGGTACGCGACGATGCGCCGCTCCTTCTGGCTCATCACACGCTTCTTCTCGAGTCCGGCGATGAGCCGGTCGATCGCCTCGTCGAAATCGGCGCGCTCGACCGCCGCCTTGTTCTTCCGCGCCGCGAGCAGCGCCGCCTCGTTCACGAGGTTGGCGAGATCCGCTCCGGCGAAGCCCGCCGTGCGCGCCGCGACGACTTTGAGATCGACGTCGGGCGCGACCTTCACGTTCCTGACGTGGATCTTGAGGATGTCCTCGCGGCCGCGGACGTCGGGCTTGTCCACCAGCACCTGCCGGTCGAAGCGCCCGGGGCGGAGCAGGGCGGGGTCGAGCACCTCGGGGCGGTTGGTCGCCCCCATGATGATGACGCCCTTGCGCGAGTCGAAGCCGTCCATCTCGGCCAGCAGCTGATTGAGCGTCTGCTCCCGCTCCTCGTGGCTGCCGAGCGGCGACTGGACGCGCACCTTGCCGAGCGCGTCGTGCTCGTCGATGAAGACGATGCAGGGCGCCTTCGCCTCCGCCTGGTTGAAGAGGTCGCGGACGCGCGCCGCGCCGACGCCGACGAACATCTCGACGAACTCGGATCCGCTGAGGCTGAAGAAGGGCACCTTCGCTTCGCCCGCCACCGCCTTGGCCAGGAGCGTCTTGCCCGTCCCGGGCGGCCCCATGAGGAGCGTCCCCTTGGGGATCCGGCCCCCCAACCGCTGGAACTTCTCGGGGTTCTTCAGGAATTCGACGAGTTCCTGCAAGTCGTCCTTGACGCCTTCCAGGCCAGCCACATCGGCGAAGGTAATCGGTTGCTTGGCCCCTTCGTAGCGCTTGGCCGGGCTCTTGCCGAAGCCGGTCAGCATGCCGCCGGCGCCCATGAACTGGTCGCGCGTACGGCGGAACATCATCCAGATGCCGAAGAACAAGAACAGCGACATGC
>JBOGJB010000403.1:0-10443 GCA_050745085.1 Vicinamibacterales bacterium | reverse complement strand
CACGGTCGCGCCGCTTCGGAGCGCAGCCGGAACGCGGGCAAGCGAGTCTTTCGCGGCAACTTCCGTCCCCATGATCCGTGACGCCTGGATCAGCAATGGCGGTACTGGCCATGTACGGGCCAAGGTCGAACGACCCGATAGTTGCCGCGTGGGCGGAAGGGTACCGAGCGGCGCGCGCGTTCCCGGCGCGAAGCCGTGCGGGAGGCCGCGGCCGCCCCGCCCCGCCGCGCCGGGGCGGGACAACCGTGAGGGCTGGCGCCGATCTCTGAGGTTATGAACCCGGTTCTGGGGACTAGGACTGACATGGATAATGTGATTGATTACATCCACACCAGCAGGGACCGTTACGTCGACGAACTGAAGCAGTGGCTCGCGATCCCGAGCATCAGCGCGCTGCCGCAGCATCAGCCGGACATCAAACGCTGCGCCGAGTGGACCGCGGAAGAGATGCGGCGGATCGGTCTCGAGAGCGTCAGGCTGATCGAGACGCCCGGCAATCCCGTCGTCTACGGCGAGTGGCTGAAGGCGTCCGGCGCGCCGACCATCCTTTTCTACGGCCACTACGACGTGCAGCCGGTCGATCCGCTGAACGAGTGGACGTCGCCGCCTTTCGAGGCGACGATCCGCGAAGGGGAAATCTACGCGCGCGGCGCGGCAGACGACAAGGGCCAGATCTTCATGCACTTCAAGGCGATCGAAGCGCACATCAAGCAGAACGGCCGCCTGCCGCTCAACATGAAGGTCATCCTCGAGGGGGAGGAGGAGGTCGGCTCGGCGCACCTCGACGATTTCATCCGCCAGCACAAGGACCTGCTCTCCGCCGACGTCGTCGTCATCTCGGACTCGCCGATGTTCAAGCGCGGCGTGCCGTCGATCTGCTACGGTCTGCGCGGCCTCGTGTATTTCCAGGTGGACCTGCGCGGCACGAAGACGGATCTGCACTCCGGCTCGTTCGGCGGCGCGGTCGCGAACCCTGCGATGGTGCTCGCGCAAATCCTCTCCCAGATGAAGGACAGGAGCGGGCGGATCAAGATTGACGGCTTCTACGACGATGTGCGGCCGCTCAGCGACGAGGAGCGGGCGGAGTGGAAGCGGCTGCCGTTCAGCGAGAAGGAGTACCAGCGCGAGCTGGGCGCGCCGAAGCTCTTCGGCGAGACTGGCTACTCGTCACTCGAGCGCACATGGGCGCGGCCGACCTTCGAAGTCAACGGCATCCTGTCGGGTTTCACGGGTGAAGGCGCGAAGACCGTCATCCCCGCCGTCGCGATGGCGAAGGTCAGCATGCGTCTCGTGCCCAATCAGGATCCGGACAAGATCGCGAAGCTGTTCGACGCCTATGTTAAGAAGGTCGCGCCGAAGACCGTCGAGGTCAAGGTGACGCGCATGCACGGCGGGAAGCCGTGGATGACCGAGTTCGACAACCCGTACGTGCAGGCGGCGGGACGCGCGATCGAGAAGGGCTTCGGCCAGCGTCCCGTCTTCAATCGCGAAGGGGGCTCCATCCCCGTCGTCTCGACTTTTCAGGAAGTGCTCGGCCTGCCGTCGGTCCTCTTCGGCATCGGCCTCCCGGACGAGAACGCCCACGCGCCGAACGAGAAGCTCGATCTCGGGAACTTCCACGGCGGGGTCGTCGCATCGGCCTACCTGTACGACGAAGTCTCGAGGCTGCAATAGTCGTGGATTCCAAGAGCTCGGTATTCGTTGCGGGTCACCGCGGCCTTGTCGGCTCGGCGCTCGTGCGCAGGCTGGAGGCGGAAGGCTTCGGCCGGGTCCTGACCGCCGGCCGCGATCAGCTCGATCTGCGCGATCAGGCGGCGGTCACCTACTGGTTCCGCGCGAACCGTCCCGAGTACATCTTCCTCGCCGCGGGGACCGTCGGCGGCATCCTCGCCAACGCGAGCCGTCCGGCCGAGTTCATCTACGACAACCTGCTCATTCACGCGACCGTGGTGCACGCCGCGCACCTCTTTCGTGCGAAGAAGCTTCTGTACCTGGGAAGCTCCTGTATCTACCCGCGTGAAGCGTCCCAGCCGATGACTGAGTCGGCGCTCCTCACCGGGTCGCTCGAGCCCACCAACGAGCCGTACGCGATCGCGAAGATCGCCGGCATCAGGCTGTGCCGCGCGTATCGCGAGCAGTACGGCTGCGACTTCATTTCCGCGATGCCGACCAACCTCTACGGGCCCGGCGACAATTTCGGCCTCGCCAGCTCGCACGTGCTGCCGGCACTCATCCGGAAGTTTCACGATGCGCACCAGGCCGGGCGGACCGAGGTCACCGTGTGGGGCAGCGGCCGGCCGCGCCGCGAGTTCCTGCACGTAGACGACCTCGCCGACGCCTGTCTGTTCCTGATGCGGCGTTACGACGGCGCGGAGCATATCAACGTCGGGTGCGGCGAGGACCTGACAATCCGCGAGCTGGCGGAGATGGTGCGGGACGTCGTGCACCCCGGTGCCGAGATCCGCTTCGACACGTCGAAGCCGGACGGCGCGCCGCGCAAGCTGCTCGACGTCGGCCGTCTCCACGCGCTCGGCTGGCGCCACCGCATCCCGCTCCGCGAGGGCGTGACGTCCACGTACCGCTGGTTCCTCGCCAACCCATCCGCTGTCATCGACAGGGACGAAGTGCGGGTTTGACGTCAATGCCGAATGCCCAATGCCTGATGCCTAAAGCGTCGCGCTCGCCACTGTCTCGAGTGCAGTCCCTTTGGGCATTTGGCATTCGGCATTGGGCATTGCTTGGGCTCGTGCTGGTCGTTCTGGCGACAGGCTGCGCTCCAGACCCGGAGAAGGAGCGTCTCAAGCAGACAACTAAGGCGACCTACGATCCGAAGACGGGGCGCCTGCAACTGCTGACCTACGACGCCGACAAGAACGGTCGCATCGACACGTGGACCTATATGGACGGCAGTAGGGTTCTGCGGTCCGAAATCGATCGCGACGAGGATGGCAAGATCGACCGCTGGGAGTTTCATCGCGAGGATGGGACGCTCGAGAAGGTCGGTTTCTCGCGCGCGAACGAGGGCAAGGTGGACGCGTGGGCCTACTCGGGCGCCGATGGCGCGCTCGTGCGTGTCGAGGAGGACACCAATGCCGACGGCAAGCCGGACAAGTGGGAGACATACGCCGGCGGCCGCATGGCGTCGGTCGCGTTCGACGAGAACGCCGACGGACGCGCCGACCGCCGTCTGACCTACGGACCGGGTGGCTCTCTCCTCTCGATCGAGTCCGAACCGGACGCCGGCGGAAAATTCACTAGGAAGGTCGATGTAAAATAGGACGCTCTCCCGCCACCATGCCGCTGCGCATCGCGTTCGACCTCGACGGCACGCTCGCCGATTTCGACACCGCCTTCCGCCGGCACGCGCAGCGCCTGTACGGGACCGATGAGGCGGATGAGCGCGCGTCCGAGCCGGAAGTGCGGGAGGTCGAGGAAAGGATCCCCGCCGCCACGCGCGAGGCGCCGCGCGTCCGCCGCTGGCGTCTCGACGACGTCTGGGACGCGATCGAGGCCACGCCGAACTTCTGGACCAGCCTCCGCCCGATCGAGCCGGGCGTCGTCCTTCGCATCCGCGAGATGTCCGAGCGCCACCGGTGGGAGGTCTTCTTCATCACCCAGCGGCCCGCGACCGAAGGCGAGACCGTCCAGCGCCAGACTCAGCGTTGGCTAATCCAGCAGGGCTTCGACATGCCCAGCGTGATCGTGCTCTCCGGGGCCCGCGGGAAGCTCGCCGCGGCCCTCCACCTCGACTATCTGGTCGACGACAGCGCGAAGAACGGCGTGGACGTCATCTCCGACTCGAAAGCCCGCGTCCTCCTCGTCCTCCGCGACGCCGACGACACGACCGAAGCCAGCGCCCGCCAGCTGGGCCTTGGCGTCGTCCGCTCCATCAGCGACGCGCTCGAGATTCTCGACCACGCCACCGAAGCCACGACCCAGCCCACGGTTCTTGCCAAGCTTGCCCGGCTGGTCGGCTGGCTGCGATAACGCATTAGTGCCGGGGCGCACGAGGCACGAGCTACGAGGCACCGCCCGAGGCACGAGGCCCGAGGAACGAGGTCCGATTATTGACAGTTCCCTAGCATCTTCACGTTCTTCACGTCGATCTTGTGCACCAGGTACTTGGTCTCGACTTCCTTCTCGGTGACCGGCTTGTCGGAAACGATGCCCGAAGCCCAGTGGGGCAGCAGCGCCTTCACCTTCTTTCCGTCCGACTCGATCTCGACCTCGATGCCGTCATCCTTCCGCTCGACTTCGATCTTCCCCTCCTCGACGTCCCCTTCGATCTCGCCAGTCAACTCGACGCGGTGCCCCGCATGCTCCTTCCAGTCGTCGTCATCCTTCAACAGGTAGAGAACGCGGGCCGCCTTGCCGCTCGTCCCGATGGTCGCCGTTGGCGAGGCGGTTGAGCTGCGCGCCCCCAGGTCGGCGACGAGGAACCCGCCGTCCTGTCCGCGGACGATACAGCCTGTGACCGTGATTTTAGGGTCTGATCCGGCAGCCAGGGCCGTCGTTCCCGCAGCGACGAGTCCGGCCGCTAGCGCATATCTCAGCAGTCGCATCGGAATCACCTCCAAACAGGAGGGCTGATGCAACGTCAGTTCCGTTACCTGACTTCGCTTGAGGTTGAGTCTTACTGACGAGTACAAAAGAAAAACGGCCGGGCTGGTTTCCCAACCCGGCCGTCTCGGATTCCCGACGAAACGATTTACCAGCTCACGCGAACGCCGAAGCGAATCACGCGCGGCGCGACGATGCCGCTGATCCGGTTCGCGTTGGCCGCCGCCTGCAGGCGCCGGCGTGCGAGCACGGTGTTCACGTTCCCGATGTTGAAGACGTCCATGCCCGGCACAATCCTCGTCGTGCCGAACGTGAACGCCTTCTCGACCCTGAAGTCGGCATAGTGCAGGTTCGGGTTACGCACCTCGCCCAACGGATCGAGGAGGACATCCGCGGTGCCCGCACGATTGGCGCGGCTCGGCGTCCGGATCGCCTGCGGGAACGGATAGCCCTGGCGGGACTGGAAGAACCCGGCCAGGTTGATGTCCCAGAGCGGCAGCGTGTACATTCCCTGCGCCTTGAACAGCCACTTGGCGTTGTTGAAGACGTTGTCGATGCCGCTGCCGCCCGACTCGGGCGCGTACTGCGCATTGTTCAAGTTCTCGATGTTCGTCGGGTCCTCGTACGCGGCCGCGGAATCCCAGTGATCCCGGGCGTCGTTGTACGCGAAGCTCACGAAGCCCATCCAGCGGTTCGTGTACCGCTTGTTGAGCGTCAGCTCCACGCCGTTGTAGTCGCGGTATCGATCCGGCTGATTGTTGTAGATGTACGGCGCCGGGATCGGGATCGTCGGCTCGAAGTAGGTGATGGTCGGGCAGCGCGCATCTTGCGCCGCCGGGCAGGCGCTCGCCGCCGGCGTGAACGTCCGCGCGACGTAGTTCTCGCTGCCGAAGTTCAGCGTGTCGTCCCAGGCGAACTGGTCGTACTTCCGCCAGATGTAGTTGAAGCCCACGCCGAGGTTCGGCATCAGCTCGTGATCCAGTCCGGCGATGAACTCCCGCGTGCGGTCGTTCTTGACGTTCGGATCGACGCTGCCCGTCGTCGTGAGCGCGGTCGGATTGTCGGGGTTGTAGTTGCCGCTGAAGAACAGGACGCCCGCACGGTTGAGGTCGAGGAGCTCGTTGCGCTCCACGAGCCCGTTGGCGTTCGAGTCGTTCCACCGGAAGCGGACAGACGCCGCCGTCAGCGGATTGAGCGGGCCGACACCCTGGCTCGGCGAGCGCTGCCCGTAGTACACCGCGAACGACCCCTTCGCCACCGTCTTCCCCGTGCCGGAGAGATCGTAGGTCACACCGGCGCGCGGCGAGATGTCGTTCCACACGACCGGCGACTCCGCCCCCGCGAACGACACGGCCGGCAGCCAGTCGGCGAGGAATGGGTGCGCCGGAACCGCGCTGGCCAGCGCCTCGTTCGCCTGACGATCCCAGCGGACGCCGAGATTGAGCGTCATGCGGTTCACCGTGTAGGCGTCCTGCAGGTACAAGGCGTACGTGCTGAGGTAGTAGTCGACGATCGAGTCGCGGTGCAGTTCGGCCTCGCGGGCGACGCCACTGATGTAGCGTTTCGTCGTGTTGCCGCCGACGTGCGACTCCGAGTGCTCCTTGGCGGAGCGCCAACGGAAGCCCGCCTTCAAGGCGTGGTCGCCGCCGAGCGCGCCCGGCAGGAAGTAGCTCGTCGTCGCGTCGAAGCTGTGGGTCGGCCGGATGAACGGCCCCGACCGCTGGAACGAGTCGGCCCACACACCGGTCGACACCTCGAGCCGCCGCTGTACAGCGTCCAGACCGTCCTCGTGGAAGTCGAGGATGAAGTTGTTCCCCACGTGCGACCACTGCAGGTCGACGAGCCATCGATCAGTGAAGATGTGCTGGTCGCTCGCCTTCCACAGCGGCGTCGGACCCGTGACCCAGCCGAACGTGCCGAAGTCGCTCGAGACGGCGCGCTGGCGGAAGGTCGTCTCGATCGGCCGCGTGTCGGAGGCATCGCGCGCGTTCTTGAACTTCTCCGCCCAGGTGTTCTGGAACGAGAACTTGTTCCCCTGGAACGGCGCCCACTGGACCTTCCAGTTGTAGTTGTTCAGCTGCGTTCCATCGGTGCCCAGACACGCGCGAACGTCGTCGGTTGCGATCGGCGCGAGAGGATCGGCCGCCAGCGTGGCCTTGATTCCCTGGCACGGGGCCGTCGGCAGGTAAAACCCGACGATGCCTGCCTTGATGTCCTGCTTGCCGTAGCTGCCCCAGTACCACAGCTTGCTCTTCACGATGGGCCCGCCGACCTCGAAGCCGTAGTCCTTGATGTTCTGGATCGGTGCGCCCCCGCCGACGCCTCCGAGCTTCACTTCGTCGGTCAGGTTGTCGGCCTGGAACTTGTCATCGGTCAAGTAGTAGCGCCCGCTGCCCCTGAAACGGTCGGTCCCGCTGCGGGTCACGAAGTTGATGCCGACCCCGCCCGTCTGCTGCGAGGCATCGGCGCCGCCAGTGGTGACCTGCATCTCCTCGAGCATGTCGAAGTCGTAGTACATTGGCGAGGCGCCGGTGGCCGACTGATCGGTGATGTCCACGCCGTCAATCGACCACTTGTTGTTGCGCGTGGCGGATCCGCGCGCGACGTAGTTGGACTGCTGTCCCGACTGCGTGCCGCCGACGTTGACGCGGTCGTTCGAGATCCCGGGCGTCCGCTCGAGCATGACCCAGGGGTCACGCGCCGAGGGAATGCTCTGCAGCTTCTGCAGGTCGAACGTCGTCTGCTCGGCCGTGCTCCTCGTGTCGACCACCGGGCTCTCGCCCGTGACCGTGACCGTCTCCTGAACCGCCGTGATCTCGAGCTGCGCGTTGACCTGCGCGTTGAACCCGAGCTCCACGCGGATCCCTTCGCGGACCAGCGTCTTGAACCCGGGCAGGTCGAACTTCACCGAATAGGTGCCGATCGGAATGCGCGGGAACTGATACGCGCCCGACTCGCCCGTGATCGCCGTCAGCGGCTGCAGCAGAGCCGGGCCCGACAGCGTGACCGTCGCGCCGGGGAGAATTGCCCCGGTGTTGTCGGTGACACGGCCGAAGATGTCGCCGGTCTGAACCTGCGCCCACCCCAACGTCGCGGCGCAGAGCAGCGCCACAACGGTGAGGAAGGCCGTAAATCGACCCTTCATGTACACATCCTCCTGGAGCAAAAGACTGATTCTACAGGATAGACGGGCGGGTGAGGCCGGGCACTGCCGCGCCTCACACCCATCCTCCGAAGGGTCAGGGAGAGCACGGGGCGTGCCACGCCCGGTCGGTGACCGGCGGGGGACATTTCTTTGTGTTTAGAATGACTTAGACGGTCAGCGCGGCGAGCTGTGGGACCGATTATCCAAGGGCCTGGATCGCCGACCTCAGGGACCCGGATCGGCCGCGGACAAATATGGAGGGCGGACTGCAGAGTCCGCCCTCCCGGAATTGCCTAGAAATTCACTCGCACGCCGAACCGCAGAATCCTCGGGCTGAGAATCTGCTGCAGTTGTCCGAACGTCGCTCCGCCGGCGTTGCGGTTGCGCACCAGCTCGGTGTTCGCGTTCATCACGTTGAAGAGGTCCGCCATCACCTCGAAGCTCGTACGGTTCCAGCGGAACGACTTCGCCGCGCGCAGGTCGAGGTTCCACAGATCGTCCAGACGGAACGTGTCGAGCTCCGGCGAGACGAGCACGCGCTGTTGCGACCCATCCAGGCCAAGCGGCACTGTGCGATAGATCGGATAGGGGTAGCCCTGGCGGCCGAAGAGCGACGCGCCGAGGTCGATCCCGCCCGGCGCCTCATAGACGCCGTTCGCGCTCACCTGCCACTTGCCGTGGATGAAGATGTCGCCGGCGCCGCTGCCCGCGCTGCGGACGACGAACGCCCCGCCGTTGACGAGGGGCTCGGTGTCGAGCGGCGTCGGGTTGCCCAGGTTGTCGCGCGGCGGGTTCTGGTCGTAGTACTCGTTCACGCTGATGAACGCCGCGCCCACGCGCCCCATCCACCGGTTCGACATCCGCTTGACGAGCGACACCTCCAGCCCGTTGTACCGGCTGGAGTAGCCGTCCCAGTTGGTGAGAAACCGGCCGTTGCCCGCCGCGGCGACCATCGCCGGGTTCGGGATGAACGTCTGCACGCTGTACGGCGTCCCGTCGGGCAGCGTGCCCGTGACCAGCGCGCCCGGCGAGTAGTCGCTGCCCGTGCTGCCGATCCAGGGCGTGAACGTGGTGCTGCTCGCGAAGTTCGACGTTTGCGTGAAGCTGTAGTTCGCCTGCACCGCAAGGTTCGGCATCAGCTCGCGATC
Organism: Vicinamibacterales bacterium; assembly: GCA_050745085.1. GTDB lineage: Bacteria > Acidobacteriota > Vicinamibacteria > Vicinamibacterales > 2-12-FULL-66-21 > DATAEE01. The sequence continues at coordinate 1,590 of JBOGJB010000403.1, read as the reverse complement.
GATGCCGGCAACGACCGACGTCGTCACCGGCGCCTCGAGATCCGGATCGATCCGATTGGCCGAGGTCACCGCGGTCGGGTTCGCGGGGTTGAAGCCGCCGCCCGGTCCGATGAACTGGCTGAGCAGCACTTCGTTCTCCTGCGCGAGGTGATCGTCGTTGAGATCGTTCCAACCGTAGTCGGCGTATCCGGCGGTCGAGCTCGGGTTCATGTAGCCGACCGTGCCCGTGTCGAGCTGGCCGGCGTAGCGGCTGAAGCTCGCGCGCAGGATGGTCTTCCGTGCCTCGTCGAGCGCGTAGGTGACGCCCGCCCGCGGCGAGAAGTTGTTCCACGTGAACGGCGCGTCGTACCCCGTGAAATCGATGCCGGGGACGACGGTCGGGAGGCCCGTGTTGCCGCGCGCCTGGCTCGCGAGCGCCGCGCCCCACTGCCGGTCGTAGCGCACGCCGAGATCGATCGTCAACCGGTCCTTCGTGATCGTGTCGCCGGCGTACAGATAGAAGAACTCGACGCGGTTGGTTCCCGCCCCTTGACGATACACGCGCGCGACCTGGCTGGTCGCCGAGTTGTCGAAGGCGAGGATCATGTTACCCGGCCAGAGCGTGCCGGTGAACGCGTCGCTGCGCCGCCATCCGCCGCCCAGCTTGATATCGCCCCACGATGGCGTGAAATAGTTCGTGTCCACGTTGACTGTGTGCTGCGGACGGACGTTCAGCGACTGCTGATAGCTGCCGAACGAGGTCCCCAGCCGCTGGCTCAGCCCGGCGTTCTGATCCATCCCGCCCGCCGGATCGAGGCCGAACCCGGTGTTGTAGTACGCGTAGCGTCCAGTCACGTAGAAGCTCGACGACATCACGCGGTTGTCTTCGATCTTCACGAGACCGTGCGGCCGGCCGTCCACGTACGACCCGCCCTGGAACCACGTGCTGTCTGCCTGGTGCGTGATGCCCGCGACGCCGGGAGAGCGCCCGCTCTTTTCCTTCGCGCCGAGGAACCAGAGCACCGACACCATGTCCTTCGACGTCGCTTGCACGTTCCCCTTGACGTTCCAGGTGTCGAGGATCGTCCGGTCGATCAGGTTGCCCGCCGAACGCACGAGGCGAATGTCCTGCGTCGAGAAAGACCCGTAAATCCAGGCGCGCTCCTTGACGATCGGTCCGCCCAGCTCGAAGCCGTAGTCCGAGATCTGCTCGTTGTGGTCCGACGTCTCAGGCGTGACGCCGAGCGCGGCCATCTCGTCCGGGACGTTCGAGCCCTCGAGTGAGTCGTTCGTGTAGAACCCGCGCGCGAGGCCCTTGAACTGGTTGGTGCCGCGCTTCACGACGAAGTTCAGGCCGACGCCGCCGGTCTGCTGGCGGATGTCCTGGCCGCTCGTCGAGATCTGGATTTCCTCGAAGTTGTCGTAGTTGAAGTAGGTCGGCGATGCGCCGATCGCCGCCATGTCGGTGATCACGACGCCGTCCATCGTCCACACCGCGTCGGCCGGTCGGGTGCCCTTCGACTGGAAGTTGGACTGCTGGCCGGTCTCGTTCCCCGCGATGTTCACGCGGTCCACCATCACGCCCGGGACGGTGCGGAGCAGCGCCCACGG
>JBOGJB010000402.1:0-2121 GCA_050745085.1 Vicinamibacterales bacterium | reverse complement strand
GGCCGGCCTCGTCAACATCGTCGGCGGCTGCTGCGGGACGACCCCGGATCACATCCGCGCCATCGCGAGGGCCGTCGAAGGGGTGAACCCGCGGGCGCGCAGGACGGCGGGCCGCGAGTTCACGCAGTTCGCAGGGCTGGAAACGCTGACGATTCGGCCCGACAGCAACTTCCAGATGATCGGCGAGCGGACCAACGTCACGGGCTCGAAGCGCTTCGCGCGCCTCGTCAAGGCGGGCAACTGGGCCGAGGCGGCGCAGGTCGCGCTCGACCAGGTGCGCGGCGGCGCCAACATGATCGACGTCAACATGGACGAGGGCATGCTCGACTCCGAGCGCGCCATGACGACGTTCCTGAACTACATCGCGACCGAGCCGGAGATCGCGCGCCTGCCCATCGTGATCGACAGCTCGAAGTGGTCGGTGCTCGAGGCCGGGCTGGCGTGCGTGCAGGGCAAGGCGGTCGTGAACTCGATCAGCCTGAAGGAAGGGGAGGACGATTTCCTTCAGAAGGCGCGCACCGTCCGCCGCTACGGCGCCGGTGTGGTCGTCATGGCGTTCGACGAGCGCGGGCAGGCAGACACGATCGAGCGGAAGGTCAAGATCTGCCAGCGCGCGTACCGATTGCTGACCGAACGCGCCGGGTTCGACCCCACCGACATCATCTTCGACCCGAACATCCTGGCGATCGCAACCGGCCTCGAGGAGCACGCCGACTATGCGGTCAACTACATCGAGGCGACGCGGATCATCAAGGAGACCTGCCCGGGGGTGAAGGTCAGCGGAGGGGTCAGCAACCTCTCGTTCGCCTTCCGCGGCCACGATGTCGTCCGCGAGGCGATGCATTCGGCGTTCCTGTATCACGCCATCCGCGGCGGCATGGACATGGGCATCGTCAATGCCGGCCAGCTCGTGGTGTACGAGGACATCCCGAAGGACCTGCTCGAGCACGTCGAGGACGTGATCTTCAACCGGCGGCCGGACGCGACCGAGCGGCTCGTGCAGTTCGCCGGGCAGGTGAAAGGGTCCGGCGTGAAGAAGGAGGCGGACCTCGCGTGGCGGCAGGGGACGGTCGAGGCGCGGCTGTCGCACGCGCTCGTGCACGGCGTCGTCGAGTTCATCGACCAGGACGTCGAGGAGGCGCGTCAGAAGTACGCGCAGCCGCTCGAGATCATCGAGGGGCCGCTGATGGACGGCATGAAGATCGTCGGCGACCTGTTCGGGGCCGGCAAGATGTTCCTGCCGCAGGTCGTGAAGAGCGCCCGGGCGATGAAGAAGGCGGTCGCCTATCTTCTGCCGTATATGGAGGAAGAAAAGCAACGCTCGGGCGGACGGCGGGCCCAGGGCAAGGTCCTGCTCGCGACCGTCAAGGGGGACGTCCACGACATCGGCAAGAACATCGTGGGCGTCGTGCTCGGGTGCAACAACTACGAGGTCCTGGACCTCGGTGTGATGGTGCCGGCCGACAAGATCCTCAAGACAGCGATCGAGGAGAAGGTGGACATCGTCGGTCTGAGCGGGCTCATCACGCCGTCGCTCGACGAGATGGTGTTCGTCGCGCGCGAGATGGAGCGGCGCGGATTCACGGTTCCGCTGCTCATCGGCGGCGCGACGACGAGCCGGCAGCACACGGCGGTGAAGATCGCGCCGGAGTACGGCCGGCCGACCGTGCACGTGCTCGACGCATCGCGCGCGGTGGACGTCGTCTCGAGCCTCCTCAATACCAATGCGCGCGGCGCCTTCATCGAGAAGACCCGCCAGGAACAGCAGACGCTGCGCGAGCAGTACGGCGCGCGCCGCGACAAGCCGCTCCTGCCCTACGCGACGGCGCTGGCCAACAGGCTGCAGACCGACTGGGACAATCTGGAACTGCCCGCGCCGTGGTTCGTCGGCCGGCGCGTCGTGCAGGACGTGACGGTCGAGACGCTCGCGAAGTACATCGACTGGACGTTCTTCTTCTCGGCGTGGGAGCTGAAGGGGCGCTTCCCCGCGATCCTCGAGCACCCCCAGTACGGCGCCGCGGCCCGCGAGCTGTACGAGCACGCGCAGATACTGCTGAAGCACATCGCCATCGGCCGGCGGCTCGAGCCGCGCGGCGTCTACGGCTTCTGGCCCGCGGCGAG
>JBOGJB010000401.1:0-11004 GCA_050745085.1 Vicinamibacterales bacterium | reverse complement strand
GGTCTGGGTCGAGGCGGGCGCCAGCGTCTGCAGGGCCGCAAGAATAAGGATGAGGAGCGAGGGCTTCATACTGGGAATGTTAGACGATAAGACTGTTCCCGGTATTGCCGAATTGAGAATTGGCAATTGCCGGATTGATTGCGGATTGTCGATTGAGAATTGAGGATGCAATCACCAGTCGTCAATCGGCAATCAATGCGGCAATTGCCAATTCTCAATCCTGCAATGCTGAGGATCATAACAGTGTGCGCCGAAACCAGTCCACCAGCGTCCGCACCAGCGACTCCTCCTGCGCGAGCATCACGGTGCCGTGTCCGGCGCGATCGTAGAGGATCATCTCGCGCGTGGGCGCGTTCTTTGCCAGCTCGCGCATCGAGCGCCACGCGTACGGATCCTCGCGGCTGGCGACGAGCAGCGCGCGGCGCTGGCCGTACTTCCGCATCGCCCCGTCGATCCGCAGGCCACGGTAGTCGAGCGACGGTGACAGCAGCGCGATCGATCGGATCGTCGGGTCGTCGCCCGCCGCCATCGCCACGAGGGTGGCGCCGAGCGATGCTCCGGCAAGGCCGATGCGATCTGGCAGCACGTCGCCACGCGTCTCGAGAAAGCGCTTCGCGGTTTTGACGTCGGTGACCATCGGGGTCAGCTTCGCGCGCTCGTCGGCGCCGCCGACGGCGGGAGGCGACTCGCCGTGACCGCGCAGATCGATCGCCAGCGTCGTGAAGCCCTCGGCGGCGAGCCGCGCGGCGGCGGACTCCCAGTCCTTCCGCGATCGGCCGAACATGTGGACGAGGATGATCCCGGGTGACGGCCGTCTCGACGGCTCCATCATCGTCGCGACGATCGTGTGGCCGTCCGGCGTCTGGAGCGTGACGCGACTCGTGCGCTCCTGGGGCGCCGCAAGCGCCAACAGGGAGATCACGGAGAAGAAACCGAGCACAGAGCATACAGGGACGAAACGAAACACGGAGCGGACGGGGATCACGGGGAAGGTCAGGGCTCCGCCAGGACCGCGAGGTACTCGCGGACGATCGTGCTCAAGCCGACGAACACGGCGCGGCTGATGATGGCGTGACCGATCGAGACCTCTGCGAGGTGCGGGAGGCGGCGGAAGAGCGTGAGGTTGTCAAGATCCAGGTCGTGCCCGGCGTTGATCCCGAGCCCCAGGCCGTGCGCCAGGCGCGCGGCCGCCTCGTAGCGCCTGAAGCTGTCGGCGGCCTCGCGCTCTCCACGCTCCCACGCGCGCGCGTACGGCTCGGTGTACAGCTCGACGCGGTCGGCGCCGAGATCGGCGGCCCACCGGATGGAATCCGGCTCCGGATCGACGAACAGGCTGACGCGTACGCCCCGGCCGCGCAGATCGGCCACGGTTCTGCCGAGCCGATCGCGCGGGGTGTCGGGCCCCCAGCCCGCCTGGCTCGTGACTTCGCCAGGCCGCACGGGCACCAGCGTGCACTGATCCGGCCGCACCTCATGCACGAGCGCGATCAGATCCGGCCGCGGGTCCCCTTCGATGTTGAACTCGATCGTCCCCTTGAGCGGCCCGAGCAGGGCGGCAATGGCGCGCACGTCGCCCGGACGGATGTGGCGCTCGTCTTGACGGGGATGCACGGTGACACCCGGCGCGCCCGCCTCGACCACCGTCCGGGCCGCGGCCAGCGGATCCGGCAGGTCGCCGCCGCGCGAGTTGCGCAGCGTCGCGACCTTGTTGACGTTGACGGAGAGTTTTATCAACCCAGATGCGCCTTGACGGTGCCGGCGAGCTCGGAGGCCCAGGACTGGATCTCGGTCTGGTCGCGTCCTTCGATCATGATCCGCAGCAGCGGCTCGGTGCCGGAGTACCGCACGAGCAGCCGTCCCTGCCCGGCGAGGCGCCCTTCGACTTTCCGCATCGCGTCGGCGATCGCCGGCACGCCGCCGAGGTCGCGCTTCTCGCGCACACGGACGTTGACGAGCACCTGCGGATAGGTCTTCAGCTCCGACGCGAGGTCCGCCAGCTCGCGTCCGGTCTCCGCCATCACGCGGAGCACGCGCAGCGCGGTCACGATGCCGTCGCCAGTGAACAGGTGGTCGGAGAAGATGACGTGCCCCGACTGCTCGCCGCCGAGCCGCAGTCCGCGTTTGATCATCTCCTCCATCACGTATTTGTCGCCTACCGCGCAGCGGACGAGGCCGATCCCGGCGTCGCGGAGCGCGATCTCGAGACCGATGTTGCTCATCACCGTCGCGACGACGGCGTTCCCCACGAGCGTGCCGGTGCGCTGCATGTGCTTCGCGCACATCAGCAGCACGGCGTCGCCGTCGACCACTCGCCCGTCGGCCGAGGCGAAGACCGCACGATCGCCGTCCCCGTCGAACGCGACGCCTAGGCGGTAGCCGCCGGCGCGGACGAGCGCCGTGAGCCGCTCGGGATGCGTCGATCCGCACTCCCGGTTGATGTTGCGCCCGTCAGGCTCGTTCCCGATGATCGTCGTCCCGACGCCCAGCTCGCGGAACAGCCTCGGCGCGACCGTCGTCGTGGCGCCGTTGGCGAGATCGAGCGCGACCGTCATCGGTCCGAGCCGCGCAGGATCGGGCAGCGCCTCGCGCGCGTGCGCGATGTACTCACCGACGAAGTCCGCACGCTCGACGGGCGTGGCGTCGCCGCCGGGCACCGACCATGACGCGTCGGCGACCATCCCTTCAATCTGCGCCTCGAGCGCCTCGCCGAACTTCTCGCCGGCGCCGGAGAACACCTTGATGCCGTTGTCCTGATAGGGATTGTGCGACGCGGAGATCACCAGCCCGGCGTCGAAGTGGGCGCGGGTGACGTAGGCAATCACCGGCGTCGGCAGCACGCCGGCCGACACAAGCGTCGCCCCCTGCGATCGAACGCCGCGCGCGAGCGCGCGCTCGAGCGACTCGCCCGACTCGCGGGTGTCACGGCCGAGGACGAGGCGCGGCGGACGACTCGCGTGATCGCCGCGCGGCAGCGCGCGGACAAGCGCCGCGCCAAACCGCGCCACGGTCTCGGCATCCAGCGGGTACTCACCGGCCGTGCCACGAACGCCATCGGTACCGAAGAATCGGGTCATCGTCAGAGGCCAGGGGCCAGGGGCCAGGGACCAGGGGCCAGAAGCCAGGGGCTGAGTCAGTGGTCAGGTCACCGCACGAGCACGTTCACAGTCGCCGGATCGATCCGGGTGACCCCGAACGATGCCGCGGGCTCGGCGCGCACTCGAAGATTGTACCGGCCGGGCCCAAGGCCGGCAAGGTCGACGAACGCATCGACCCCGTCGCTGCCGACCGCGTCGAGCGCCTGGCGCCCGCCACGGATGGTCACGCGCACGGTCTCGGGCGTGACCGACGGGCGCAGCCCGGGCGTTACGGTGCGCAGGCGCACGGGCACACCGGTCACGACGCGCTCGACCGGCGCCGGCACCACGTCGATCCTGACCTTGGCGCTCTGCGGCTTGCTGAGCCGCACCGCCGGGTCGGCGACGCCGACCGTCACCGTATCGGTGACCGGCCCGGTCGCGCCCGCCACGATCAGCGGCTCGGTCGTCGCCTCTCCGACTTCGTTCAGGCGGCTCTCGGGCCCTTCGATCTGGACGGTGGACGGGTCCGCGGTGATCCGTCCAACGACGAAGCCAGGGGCCGGGTCGCCGTCGATCGCCGGCACGACCGGGACGGTGCGGCTGCTCGTCTTCTCGAGTTCGAGCGACAGCGTCGGGGGCACAACCTGCGCGACCTCGACGCCGTACGGCGCCTGCACTTCGTCGCTCCGCAGGTGGAACAGCCGCGATCCGGCGCGCGCGGTCCGGAGATCAAGGACGACGACCACTTCGCCTGGCGTGAGTCGGCTCAGCACGCCGGACGATCCGCGCACGCGGACGTCCACCGTCGCGGGCGGATCGCCGATGATCTCGAGTCCGGGCGGAATGTTGCGGAACTCGAGCGGGACGCGCAGGCTGCGCTCGACGATGTGCTCCCCCGCCACGGTCAGCCACAGCAGCGCCGCAAGCGTCACCGCCAGCACTTTGAGCCAGAGGTTTCTGAGCGGGTTGTAGGCCATCAGAGCTCGTAGGCGGCGTGCGGCGCCTTGGCGGGCGCCCGCCGCTGCAACACGAGCGCGGTCAGCCTGGCGCGGAGCTGGTCGGCGGTCAGATCGCGCTCGAGCTGACCGTCGAGCGCAATCGAGATCTTCCCTGTTTCCTCCGACACGACGACGGCGATCGCGTCGCTTTCCTCCGTGAGGCCGATGGCGGCGCGATGGCGCGTGCCGAGGTCGCGGCCGAGCCGGGGATTGACCGTGAGCGGCAGGAAGCAGGCGGCGGCGGCCACGCGGCCCTCCTGAACGATGACGGCGCCGTCGTGGAGCGGCGAGCCGGACTGGAAGATCGTCACCAGCAGGTCGTAGGTCATCTCGCCGTCGATCGGGATGCCGCTCTCGATGTAGTTCCTCAGGCCGATCTCGCGCTCGATGGCGATGATCGCGCCCGTCTTGTGCGCCGCGAGCATGGCTGAGGCGCTGACGATTTCCTCGATCGCCTCGTCGCCGGTGTCGCCGCGGGCGAACCTGCGAAAGAACGGCGCGCGGCCGAGGTGCGCGAGCGCGCGCCGGATGTCGGACTGAAAGATGACGATCGCGGCGAACGCGACGTACACGAGCAGGTTGCGGATCAGCCAGTTGACGGTCTGGAGCGGCGCGAGCTGCGAGACGTAGAACAGCAGCAGGATGAAGAGCGAGCCGGCCGCCATCTGCACGGCGCGTGTGCCGCGGATCAGCTTCAGGAACTCATAGATCAGGAGCGCGACGATGACGATGTCGAGGACGTCCCACCAGGTCACCGGCGGGCGGCGAATCGCGGTCGTGAGCCAGTCGAACACGGCACTTAGCTTACCCTAGCGGTCGTGCGCTGGGTGCATTCCGGTGCACTGGTGGTGCAGTCCATAGCAGACCGGACAACTGGGCGCTACACGCAAGTGAGAACGGCTCTAGCCGCACCGACAGTAAAAGATCGACGCGTCGATTCGATCATCGGTACTATGACGCCGGATGGCGCCGCGAAAGCCATATGACCTCACGCTGGCGGACGGCTCGCGGCTGGAGCTGGGCGCGCGAACGCTCGTGATGGCGATCGTTAACGTCACGCCGGACTCGTTTGCGGACGGCGGCGTGCGGCTGGACCCCCCGCGTGCGATCGACGATGCGCTCAGGATGATCGAGGAGGGAGCCGACATCCTCGACGTCGGCGGCGAGTCCACGCGCCCCGGCGCCGAGCCGCTGCCGGCGGATGAGGAGCTGCGGCGGGTGCTGCCCGTCCTCGAAGGGCTCGCCGGCCGCGCGCGCGTGCCGATCTCCATCGACACCTCCAAGGCCAGAGTCGCCGAGGCGGCGATCGATCGGGGCGCCGCCATCGTCAACGACATCAGCGGCCTGCTCTACGAGCCCGCGCTGGGAGAGGTCGCCGCCCGTCGCGGCGCCGCGCTCGTGCTGATGCACCATCGCGGCCGGTCGTCTGACATGTACCGAAATGCGGTGTATGAGGATGTCGCCGGCGAGGTCGCGGCGGAGCTCTCCGCGCGCATCGACGCGGCCGTCGCCGCCAGTGTACCGCGCGACCGCCTCATCATCGATCCCGGCCTCGGCTTCGCCAAGCGTCCCGAGCACACGTTCGCCGCGCTCGCCCGCCTCGACCGGCTCGCCGCGCTCGACCGCCCGATCCTCGTCGGCGCGTCGCGCAAATCGTTCCTGCGCGACGCGATCGGCGATAAACCCCCACCCGAACGGCTGTGGGCGTCAGCCGCCGCCGTCACCGCGGCGGTTCTCGGGGGCGCACACATCGTCCGCGTGCACGATGTCAAAGAAATGGTTGATGTGGTGAGGACGGCGGACAGGATCCGAACGACATCCGAAACGGCGTAGGCCCGGCCTTCAGTCCGGGCGTGTTCGCATGACCCCGGGTATCCGGGGTATCCACGCACGCCCGACCTGAAGGTCGGGCCTACATCATTCCTGAGGTACAGGCTTCGTGATCGTAGGAACGATTGACGGCCGCTCGCGCTGCGGGCGGCGCGACGCGTCGTCGGCCGGGGCCGACGGGGCGGGCGACTGCGCGGCGGGACGCGCTGGCTCGTCGAGCGCCTCGCCCATAACGATCCGCCGCACCTGATCGGCGTCGAGCACCTCGCGGATCAGCAGCTCCTCGGCGACGCGCTCGAGCTTCTCGCGCTGCTCCAGCAGCACCGTGCGCGCGCGAGCGTAGTTCTCGGTCACGAGGCGCTTGACCTCGTGGTCGATCCGTACCGCCGTGTCCTCGCTGTAGTCCTGGTGCTGCGCGATCTCGCGGCCGAGGAAGATCTGCTCCTCCTTCTTGCCGTAGGTGAGCGGGCCGAGCTTCTTGCTCATGCCCCACTCGCAGACCATCTTGCGCGCCAGGTCGGTGGCTCGCTCGATATCGTTGCCCGCCCCCGTGGTGACCCGCTTGACAAAGATCTCCTCGGCGATCCGCCCGGCCATGAGGATGCTGAGCTGCGCGTCGAGATACTCCTTCGAATAACTGTGCTTGTCGTCGATCGGCAACTGCATCGTTACGCCGAGCGCCATGCCGCGCGGGATAATTGTGACTTTGTGCAGCGGGTCGGCGTCCGGAAGAACGGCGGCCACCAGGGCGTGACCCGCTTCGTGGTACGCGGTGCTGCGCTTTTCCTCCTCGCTGATCATCATCGACTTGCGCTCGGCGCCCATGATGACCTTGTCCTTGGCCAGCTCGAAATCGACCATGGCCACGACCTTGCGATTCTGCCGCGCCGCGATCAACGCGGCCTCGTTAACCAGGTTTGCCAGGTCCGCGCCGGTGAAGCCCGGCGTTCCCCGCGCCAGCACCGAGGGATCGACGTCGTCGGAAAGAGGCACCTTGCGCGTGTGTACTTTCAGAATAAGGTCGCGGCCCTTCACGTCGGGGCGGGGAACCACAACCCGGCGGTCGAAACGCCCCGGCCGGAGCAGCGCGGGATCGAGCACGTCCGGACGGTTGGTGGCCGCCACCAGAATGACGCCCTCGTTGGATTCGAAGCCGTCCATCTCCACCAGGAGCTGGTTCAGCGTCTGCTCGCGCTCGTCGTGCCCGCCGCCGAGCCCGGCCCCGCGGTGGCGGCCCACCGCGTCGATCTCGTCGATGAAGATGATGCACGGCGCATTCTTCTTCCCCTGCTCGAACAGGTCGCGCACACGGCTGGCGCCCACCCCCACGAACATCTCCACGAAATCCGAGCCCGAGATGGAGAAGAACGGGACATTGGCCTCGCCGGCGATCGCGCGCGCCAGCAGCGTCTTGCCCGTTCCGGGCGGCCCCACCAGCAGAACGCCTTTCGGGATTCGCCCGCCCAGTTTCTGAAATTTCTGGGGCTCGCGCAGGAACTCGATGATCTCCTGGAGCTCTTCCTTCGCCTCTTCCACGCCGGCCACGTCCTTGAACGTGACCTTCTTCTGCTGGCTCGAATGCAGCCGCGCGCGGCTCTTGCCGAAGCTCAGCGCTTTATTGCCGCCGCTCTGCATCTGCCGCATCATGAAAATCCAGAACGCGATCAGGAGGACGAAGGGTATGGCGTTCACGAGCAGCGTAAAGTAGTTGCTCGAGCTCGCGTCTTTGATGTCGACCGTAACGTTCTTCTCGATCAGCCGGCGGTAGATGTCGGGATAGTTCAGCGGAACCTGCGTCTTGAAATTGACGCTGTCCGTATACTCGCCCTTAGCCTCGGTGCCGGTGATAGTGACCTTTCGCACCTTGCCGTTCTCGACGTGATTGAGAAAATCGGTGAAAGAGATCGCGTGCTCGGGCCGGTTCTTGCTGCTGCGTACAACGGCATACAGCAGCACGGCAACGCAAGCCAGCAGTATCCAGAAAACGGCGGTCTTTACATTGGAATTCATGAATGCTCCGGTAACACGCCCCGTCTCGTTTCGCCGCACGTCGAACGGCGCAGGACCCTGACGTACAGAACATGGCGGGTTGTCCGAGTTTTCTGCAATCCTTCGGAGGGTCCGAACCGGTACGCCCAGACAATGGTGTCGTCTTTAATAATGATCGGCCACCTGTGCCGTTCCCAGGAGGGCACGCGCGCCTCCTGAAAAAGGTCCTTCAGCTTGCGAACCCGCCGCCTTCCGGCTGGGCGATATCGATCTCCGGCCCGCCAGCTCCGCAATGTGAGGGGTTGCGTTATCTTCTCCCAATCGAGCTCGCTACACTCTTCCTCTACATTATAGACGCTTTCTTTCGAGTTACGTTCCTGTTGAAACCCGACGGTCAGGCAGGCGTCCCAGCCGGGCAGGTCGATACGGCCCGGTAAAGTGAGCGGAATGTTGAATGTAGCGGCCGCCGCGGACCCCGCGGACACGCGAATCAAGCGGCCGGATCGGACAGCCGTCACCCCCTCGGCGTGAACCGTGCCGCTGCCACGCCGGCCCGCGGCCGCCTCGAGGATAGCCTCGATGTGGTCGAAATCGATTCCGCGCGGGTCGCGGCGCACCTCGGCTATGGCGCGGCGGACCAGCCGTCGCGCCTCGGCACGGGGAAGCGAGGCCAGCTCCGCGGCCGGCAGCACCACGCCGCCGTCTCGCCGTGTCAAGGGCTTCTTCGCCATTACGCCGTCCCAGTACGACTCTTCGTCGCGGCAGATGGCCGCCAGCCGCGCGAGCGCATCGGTAAGCCGGGGGTTCCATTCGCGCTCGAGACACGGAAGCAGGGAATTGCGAATACGATTGCGCGCGAATCTCGGCTCGGTGTTCGTCGAATCTTCCCGCCACTCGATTCCCTGCCCGCTCAGGTAAGCCCTCAACTCCTCACGCCGGACGCCGAGCAGCGGGCGCACGAAACCATCGGAGGTCACCGGGCGCATGCCGGCCAGGCCGCTCAACCCCGAGCCGCGCAGAATGCGAAAAAGCACCGTCTCCGCCTGGTCTGATCGGGTGTGTCCCAGCGCCACGCGCGCGACCTCGCCGCGGTGCATCTGGTCGAGGAAGAACTCGCGCCGAAGCCGCCGCGCCGTCTCCTCGATATTGCGCCCTCGCGCCGCCGATGCAGTATCGACGCGCCTGGCTTCGAAAGCGAGGTCGAGCCGCGCCGCCAGAGCCTCCACAAAAACGGCGTCCTGTCGCGACTCCTCACCGCGCAGCCCGTGATCGACGTGCAGCACCTTGAGGGCGATGCCGAGCGAGGGCGCCAGACCGGCGAGCAGATGGAGCAGCGCGACCGAATCGGCGCCGCCGGAGACAGCGACGCCGGCGCGGATCCCGCGCGGAAACATCGCGTCCCGCTCCACAGCTTCGGTGACGCGCACAATCAGCACGCCTTCATTGTAACGGCGTGCGATAAAATGCCAGCATGGCGTCCTTACTCTCTACCGCCGACCGGCGCACGATGCTCAAAGCCGGCGGCGCGCTGGTCGTGCAGAGCGGCTTCCCGGCCATTCTACGCGCCCAATCGGCGCGTCCGATCAAGTTCGGCCTCGTCGGCTGCGGCGGGCGCGGCACCGGCGCTGCCGGCCAGGCGCTGCGCGCCGACGATTACGCCGAAGTCACCGCGCTTGCCGACGTCAGCCAGCAGCGCATCGATAGCTGCATCGCGCGGCTGAAGCGCGTCGCCGAGCCTCGTGTGAAAGTGGCGGCCGAGAACCAGTTTCTCGGACTGGACGCGTTTCAGAAGCTCATCAACAGCGGCGTCGACGTGGTGCTGCTGGCGACGCCGCCCGGCTTCCGCCCGCAGCATCTGCGCGCCTGCGTTGAGGCCGGCAAGCACGTCTTCTGCGAAAAACCGGTGGCGACCGATGTCCCCGGTGTGCGCACCGTGCTCGATACGGCCGCGCTGGCGAAGCAGAAAAATCTGTCGCTCGTATCCGGATTCTGCTGGCGTTACAGCAATTACGCGGGCGAGCCGATGAAGCGCGTGCTGGACGGGGCGATCGGCGACGTGCAGGCGTATTATGCGACGTTTTACACGGGTCCCGTGCGGCCCATGCCGCCGGCGAGCCAAAGGCCGGCGGGCATGAGCGACGTCGAGTGGCAGATCGGCAACTGGTATAACTTCGCCTGGCTGAGCGGCGACGGTTTGGTGGAACAGGCCGTCCACAGCGTCGACAAGGTAGGGTGGGCGATGCGCGACGCGGACCCGGTGAGCTGCGTGGCCGTCGGCGGCCGACAGATTCCGGCGCACGGCGGTAATATATACGACCACGTTGAGGTGAACTACCTGTTCGCCAACGGAGTGCGCGCCTTCGTCGTGCACCGGCAGATTCCTTACTGCTACAACGAGAACTGCGACTTTGTTCTCGGCACGAAGGGTCAGCTCACCATCCGCGGCACCGCGCCGGTGATTACCGGACCGAACGCGTGGACCTTTGAGGGGCCTCGCAACGACATGTACCAGGCCGAGCTCGACGCGCTTTTCGCATCGATCCGCAAGGGCCAGCCGATCAACGACGGCGTGTGGATGGCGCACAGCACGATGCTGGCGATCATGGGCCGCATCGCCGCCTACACCGGCCAGCAGATCACCTGGGAACAGGCCATGTCCTCGCAGGAAAAGCTCGTGCCGGATTCCATTGACTGGAATGGCAAGCTCGAAGTGCCGCCGATGCCGCTGCCCGGCCAGAAGAAATTCGCTTAGATGCGTCCTTTCCTGGCGGCGGCGCTGTGGTGCCTGCTGGCGCCGGCACAGACGCCGTTCTCCGACGACATGGCGCTGGTCCGCGAGATGCATCGCCGTATCATAGCCGCGCCGGCGCCCGAGACGATGGCGCCGTACACGGCCACCATCCCCGCAACGGGCGTCACCTTCGATATGGCGCCGATCGCGGGAGGCGAGTTCGTAATGGGAACACCGCGCACGGAGCGCGGCCGGCGGGCCGACGAGGGGCCGCAGCGCAAAGTGGTTATCGAGCCGTTCTGGATGGGACGCCGCGAAGTCACCTGGGACGAGTATCGTCTCTTCATGACCGCGCCGGACGAGAAGAAGGATTTCGTGG
>JBOGJB010000400.1:0-5254 GCA_050745085.1 Vicinamibacterales bacterium | reverse complement strand
CTTTCATGCCGGTCAGGTGCATGCGCCCCTGCAGCCGTTGAAACCCCGCTGCCTTCCGTTCATCGTCGAGCGCAACGATCTCGCCGTCGATGACGAGCCGGCGCTTCGCCTTGCGGCCGATCTGCTCGAAGACTTTCACCAGCTCGGGGAACTGCGAGGTCTTCTCGTTGCCGAGGCGGGAATAGATCCGGACGGCAACGGTATCATCATTCTTTTGCGCTCGCGGGGCCCCACCCCCGCTCGCGCGCGCTCGGCGGCGCGGCTCCGCCGCGCTCCCCTCCGGCGCCTCGCGCGCATCGATCTCCACGATCGCCCGAATCCCGTCGTACTTCGGCTCGTAGGCGAGGCCCGGGCTGACGCGCGGGGCGTCGTCGAGCGACGCGAGCATCGGCCGAAGGTCATCCCTCGCAATAGCGCGCATTCGTGTGCACCCGGGTGCGGCGCCCTGGGCGCCGTCCGATATCCTTTACTGTATGGCTGCGCGCCCGACGTGGAAAGGCTTCCTCAAGGTCAGCCTCGTCAACATCCCGGTCCGCGTGTTTCCCGCGACCGACAGCGCCGCGACGATCAGCTTCAATCAGCTCCATCGCGAGTGCCGCACGCGCATCCAGCAGAGGCGCTGGTGCCCGACCTGCGACCGCGAGGTCCCGCTCTCCGATATCGTCAAGGGCTACGAGTTCGAGAAAGGCCGCTACGTCGTCATGCAGGAGGAGGACCTCGCGAAGGTCCGTCCCGAGTCGACGCGCGTCATCAACCTCGTCCAGTTCACCGACGTGGAGGAGATCGATCCCGTGTACGTCGAGCGGCCGTACTACCTCGCGCCCGACGGCCCGATGGCGAAGGAGGCGTTCGCGGTCATCCGAGAGGGGATGAAGGGCAAGGCCGGGGTCGGCAAGCTCGCGCTCTACGGCCGCGAGTACCTCGTGGCGGTGCAGCCGCGGGAGAAAGGGCTCATCATGTTCACGCTCAGGACCGCGCGCGAGATCCGGAGCATGGACGCGATCGACGAGCTGGAGGGCGTGCCAGACAAGGTCAAGCCGGATGAGATCAAGCTCGCCAAGCAGGTGATCGACACGTTCGAGGGACCGCTCGACCTCAGCGAGTACCGCGACGAGTATCAGGAAGAGCTGCGGCGGATCATCGATGCGAAGATCGCGGGCGAGGAGATCGTCGAGCCGGAGGAAGAAGCGGCCCCGACGAAGGTCGTCGACCTGATGGACGCGCTCCGCAAGAGCCTGGATCGCGTCAGCTCGACCAAGAAGACGACTGCGAAGGCCGCCCTGAAGAAACCGGCCTCCGCGAAACCCGCGAAGAAGAAGCGCGCGTAGGCCCGACCTTCAGGTCGGGCGGCCGATCCTCAGGACCGTCCGCGCGCCGCGAGAATCGCGCGCACGAGCTCCTCAGGCACGTCCGGGGAGACTTCGTTCGCCGCCGATGAGTCGAACGCCTCGCGACTCATCCGGATAGTCGCCTTATAGGACCTGAGGTAGTCGACGCACGCGGGACAAATCGCGAGGTGACTCTCGAACTCGGCCAGCCGATCGGCCGGCAAGAGGCCCGACACGTAGTCCATCAGGAAATCGGCAATCTCTCGGCAGGTCAGCACTTCCCCCTCACCCCTTGGATGCCGGGCGAGCCGCGCAGGTTTCAGCGCCGGATCCGGCTCTGGAGGGCCCTGAACCGCGGCGTGTCCCGCAGGCCGTCGAAGGCGCGCTCGCGGTCGAGCCACATCATCCAGCCCGATCGATCTTTGGACGCCCGCTCGAGCTGACCGAGCGCCTGATCCCCTTCGCCCAGCCCGGCATGGACCAGGGCCAGGTGGAACGGCGCGACGTACCGGGCCGACGCGGCGGACTCGATCTCGGTGAGGAGGAGGCGCGCGCGTGCCGTTTCTCCGGCCGCCGCCAACCCGAACGCGAGACGCGACCGCATGTAGCTGCTCCCGCCCGACGCGTCGACCGCGCGGCGCCATTCCGCGAGCGCCTCCTGACGCCGGCCCTGCTGCCAGTACGTCTCGGCCAGACCCCAGTGCGCCACCGGAAACTCCGGGTTGCGCTCGATGGTGCGGCGGAACTGCGCGACGGCTTCGTCGAGCCGCCCGGCGTAAAACAAGCGGATGCCGAGCGTCGTCCCCGCGAT
This sequence comes from Vicinamibacterales bacterium, assembly GCA_050745085.1. Lineage (GTDB taxonomy): Bacteria > Acidobacteriota > Vicinamibacteria > Vicinamibacterales > 2-12-FULL-66-21 > DATAEE01. The sequence goes on along the minus strand of JBOGJB010000400.1, from coordinate 3,115 downwards.
AGCGGCCATCGGATCAAGCTCGAGCGCGAGGCGCGCCTCGCGGACAGCCTCGTCGAACCGTCCCGCCGCGGTCAACACGCCTGAGTAGTACACGTGCGCGCGCGAAAAGCTGGGATTGAGCGCGAGCGCCTCGCGCAGGCCGCGCTCGGCGCCCGGGATGTCCCAATCGTGGTCGAACCGCAGCATGGCCAGCACGACGTGGGCGTCCGCCAGCCGGGGATCGATCTGAAGGGCACGGTCCGCGGCGGTGCGCGCACGGGGCAGCAGGTCTCCCGGCCGCTCGACCTCCCAGCCTGGGGCGGCGAGCAGTCGATGGCAATCCGCCAGAGCGGCGTGCGCCGCGGCGTAGTTCGGATCGAGCTCGATCGCGCGCTCGAAGTGGCTGATCGCCCGACGCACGCTGTCTTCGGTCACCTGCTCGCGGTAGAAGCGGCCGCGCATGTAGGTTTCGAACGCCGGGAACACCCGGGCCGGCGCCGCGCGCGCCGACCGGTCCGCGAGGATCTCCATGGCCAGCGAGCTCGCCACCTTCATCGCGACCTCGCTCTGGATGCCGAGCACGTCGGCGACGTCGCGGTCGTACCGCTCGGCCCAGAGATGCGTCTGGTCGGCCACCTGAATGAGCTGCGCGGTGATGCGTACGCGATCGCCCGCCCGCCGGACGCTTCCCTCGAGCACGTACGCGACGCCGAGCTCGCGGCCGATCTGGCCGATGTCCTTCTTCGCGGCCTTGTATTGCAGCGTGCTCGTCCGGGCGATGACCCCAAGTCGCTCCGGCGCCAGTCCCCCGAGCTGCGCGATCAGCTCGTCGGTCAGGCCGTCGCTGAAGTAGTCCTGATCAGGTGTGCCGCTCAGATTCTCGAAGGGGAGCACCGCCAGGAGAACTTTCCCCGACGGAGCGGCGGCGGGAGGGCCGGATCGCCCTGACCACATCGCCGCGGTTAGCACGGTCGCGGCGACCGTTGCTGCGATCGCGATGCCCTTCCACCGGGTCTGGCTGCGCGGCGGCGCCTGAGGGCGGACCTCAGGACTGACCACATCCATCAGCGGTCCAGCCGTGAGCCCCACCGGAGCCGCGACCTCCACCGGCTTTTGCAAACTCTCGACCGGCGCGATGAAGCGGTATCCCCGTCGGGGCAGCGTTTCGATGAACCGCGGGTTTTCGGCCGTATCGCCGAGCGCTTCTCGAAGCTTGTTCACCGCGGCGTTCAGTCCGTGGTCGAAGTCCACGAACGTGTCTGCGGGCCAGAGCCGCTCCCGTAGCTGTTCCCGGGTGACGACCTCACCGCGACGTTCGAGCAGGATGGCGAGGATGTCGAGCGGCCGTCCGCGAACGCGGACCTTCAGCCCACGGCGTCGCAGCTCGCCGGCCCGTGGGTCGAACTCGAACACCCCAAAACGACAACTCTGGACGGCCGGCGAGGGCAGAGACATGCGAGAGCCGCGATGAGACTACGCGCTATCCCGCGAGTATACAGCAGCTTACCGAATGAGGATCGTTTGTCCCCCCGTGAACTGTCCGGTCGACTGATCCGCGCATCTTATAGGGCGAACCGAGGTAACCATGCGCGATCAGCGAAGCGAGGCCAGCGCGATCGAGGCGCTGCCGGATGTGGATGAACAGACGCTTCTCACCCAGTTGCAGCAAGGTGACGGGGAAGCGTTCGAGCTCGTGGTGCGGATCTACGGCCGGCGGATGCTGATGGTGGCGCGCCGAATGCTCGGGAACGAGGAAGACGCGCGCGACGCCGTCCAGAACGCGTTTCTTTCCGCCTTCCGGTCCGTCGGCTCGTTCGAAGGGGAAGCCCGTCTATCGACGTGGCTGCACCGGATCGTGGTCAACGCGTCACTGATGAGACTTCGGACGCGCCGGCGCCGGCCCGAGGCCTCGATTGAAGAGCTCCTGCCGCGGTTTCTCGAAGACGGCCACCACGCCGATCCGGACTGGGGCTGGAGCGCGTCGGCGGAAGATCTGCTGAAGCAGAAGGAGACCCGAGCGCGCGTCCGGTCGGCGGTCGCCCGGCTGCCCGAGTCGTACCGTACCGTGGTGATGCTGCGCGACATCGAGGAGCTGTCGACCGCCGAGGTCGCCGGGACCCTGGGCGTCTCCGAGAACGCGGTCAAGCTGCGCCTGCACCGGGCGAGGCAGGCATTGGCGACGATCCTGCGGGACGATTTCCGCGCGTCGGGGCAGATGCCGAGCGCTTAGCGGATCTCTAACGCAACCGAGTTACCGCTTCGCGACGAGAAGCTCGTTCTCGACGCCGAAGGTCCCGGACACTTCTCGCGCGCGGAAGCCGGCCGCGGTCTTGTCGGCTTCCGAGTCCACCTCGCCCAGGAGCAGCGTGCGCCCCCGTTTCACGATGATGTGAATCGGATACATGCCGAACGGCTCCAGACCGGGATAACGCGGCATCGTAAACCGCCGGTCGAACCGCACCGGCAGGCCGCCGCCCGGCGCGTACCGGGACAGAAAGTCATCGGCGTAGATCCGGTAGAAGGTCTCCCAGCGGATACGCTCGTCGTTCTGCGAGACCGGCAGCAGCTCAATCTGATCGACCGCCTCGTCCACGCGCGCTACGCGCTTGGCGGCGTTGACCGCGTCGCTCTTGAGCGAGCCGCGGTACGCGAACCCCGAGAGCGTGACGGTGCCTTTTTCGTACTTGAACGCCAGAAAATCGAAGACCCCGTAATAAGGAAGCCGCACGAGCGCCCGCCGAATGTCCTCGATCGTCCGTTCGTCATCGCGCGACGGTTGCGCGAGCGCCAGGCCGACCGCAGTCAGCGACACCACAAGCATAATGAGCACGCGCACGCGCGGCATGGCAATCCTCCTGCGAGTTTGACGCAGCCTCCGGCCGCTCGGTTTCGCCTGTGTGGCGCCGCGTTGCTCGCGCGGCATACCACGGGATCGTCCTCAAGGTCGGCAATCGCGACGGGTGTACGCGCCGTTCGCATTCCGGGACAGGATGCCCTCGGCAACGAGCTGCCCAAGCAGGCGGTCGCACACCCCTTCGCTGATGCCGAACAGGCGGATCGCCTGCCAGAAGGTCAGCCTGAGACCTGGCATCTCATCGAACTCGCTTATCGCGCGGCGCCGCAGCGCCTCTCGACG
>JBOGJB010000399.1:0-6934 GCA_050745085.1 Vicinamibacterales bacterium | reverse complement strand
ATCCGGCGGAAACGGAGATCATCGCGAACGTTGTGACGAGCCCGCACCATCTGGACGCGACGATGGTGGACGGCCGCGTGCATCGGATGACCGAGCTGTTCGGCCGCCTCACTCCTGGCGCCGACCTCGAAGCGGCACGCGCCGAGCTGCGCGCCGTCCACGGGGCGATCCTGAAGGAACATCCGGAGGCGTATCCGAAGGAAGCGGACTTTCGAATCGACGCCGTGCGGCTGCGCGATCAGATCATCTCGCCCGCGAGAACCGTCCTGCTGGTACTCCTCGCGGCGTCGGCGCTGGTCTTCGTCATCGCGTGCTCGAACGTGGCAAACCTGATCCTGGCGCGCTCGGTGCGGCGCGAAGGCGAGCTGGCCATCCGCGCGGCGCTGGGGGCAGGCACCGGCGCGCTGCGTCGAACGCTGCTCGCGGAGAGCCTGCTGCTCTGCGGGGCTGGCGCGATCCTGGCCGTCATCGTCGCGCGGCCGATGGTGGCCGTACTTGCGCGGTATGCCGCGCGCTTCTCGGTGCGCGCGTTGGACGTGACGGTCGATGCCAGTTTGCTCTGGGTCGGCGTGACCCTGGCCGTCGCCGCTGCAGTGCTCCTGGCGTTCGTTCCGCGGCTACCGTCCGCGGAGGCATCGACCGGCCTGGGCCTGTCGAACGGGAGCGTGCGGATTACGTCGGGCACGAACCGCCGCTTGCGTCTGTTCGCCGTGACGCAGATCGCGGCGTCGTTCGTGCTCCTCGCAGGCGCCGGGATGCTGTTGACCACGCTCTTTGCGCTGCAGGCGGCGCAGACGGGCTTCGACACGCGCAACGTGCTCGCGCTGAATGTGCCTGTCGTGTCCTACACGCGCAAGCCGCACGAGATCGTCGGGTTTTACAAAGAGGCGATGCGGCGCATCACGGAGCTGCCCGGCGTCGAGCGCGTCGCGGTGGGCACGGCCGTGCCATGGCGCGACGCCGGCTTTTTCGCCGCGCAGTTCTCGGTCGAGGGGTATGTGAAAGCCGACGGCGAAGAAGATCCGCGCGCGCGGTTCCGCACGGTCTCGCCCGGGTTCTTCGCGTCGCTCGGTGTCCCGATTATCGCCGGCCGCGATTTCACCGAGGCCGACCGCCGCGACGCCGAGAAGGTCGTCATCGTGAGCCAGAGCGTGGCGCAGCGGATGTTCCCGACCCGGGACGCGCTGAACCGCCGCCTGATGTGGACCGATCCGGTGATGAAGTTCATCGAGGTCAGCGCGGAGCCCCGCCGGATTGTCGGCGTCGCTGCCGACGTGGACGACGAGAACATCGTGCCTGGGCCCGCGATGACCGTCTATCACCCGTTCGAGCAGGAAATCGGCGGGGGCCGCCTCTTCGTCCACGCGCGCACGGATCCGTATGCGCTGGTTCCGCCGATCACACGCATCATTCGCGAGTTATCGGCCGAGCAGCCTGTGGAGCAAGCTGCGACTCGAGGATGTGCGAGCCGAGGTGCTCGCGCCAAATCGACTGAACGCGCTCGTTTTTGGCGGGTTCGCGGTGGTGGCGCTGACGATCGCCGTCGTCGGCGTCGCCGGCGTGCTGGCGTTCTCGGTGAGCGCGCGGACGCGCGAGTTCGGGATCCGCCTCGCGATTGGGGCGGCGCCGCGGCACCTGTTGACGCGCGTCCTCGGAGATGGCGCGGTGATTGCCGTCGTCGGCATCGCCGCTGGGGCCGTCGGCGGGTTCGCGCTCGCACGGTTCGCCGGCGGCTTCATCCAGGACGTGCGCATCCCGGGGGCGCTGCCCATCGTCGGCGCGGCGACGATTCTTGTCGCGGCGGCGATCCTCGCGTCGCTGATGCCGGCCGCGCGCGCGTCGCGCGTCGACGTCATCCAGGCGTTGCGATCCGAGTAGAGGACGCCCTGATCGCACCGAATTCCACCGCAACTAGGAAACGCGCCACTAATCCCGGAAGCCTCGCAGCCGGACCACGTCGCTCGACCGGGTGACGCGGACGTACGCCAGGTGGCGGCCATCCGGCGACCAGTCGAACGCCACGACGTCTCCGGCGTGAAAGCTGGTGAGGTGTTCCGGCGCTCTGCCGTCGAGCCGTTGGAGATGGACGTTCGATTCGTCATTGCGGTCATCGATGTAGGCGAGACCGAGACCGTCCGGCGTCCAACGGAGCACGCGCGAGCCCGTCGCCGGAATCGCATACTTCTTCATCGGCGCGCCACCGTCCGACGACATCACCGCAAGGCTCCAGCCCACATCGTCCATCGAGTAATAGGCGATCGTCTCACCGGTGGGAGAGACCACCGGACGGAGCGACATGGTGGTCGTGAGCTGAACCGGGTCGCCCCCGTCGATCGAGACCTTCGCAAGGGTAGTCTTCACCCAGCCATGGCCTTGCTGATAGACGACCCAGCGGCTGTCGGGGGACACCGCCGGCCGCACCTCGTCGCGCCCCGGCGTGAGCTGGATCGGATGGCTGGCGTCGAGAGCCATTCTCCACAGGGCCAGGGTACCAGACCGATCGGACGCGAACACGACGTACCGGCCATCCGGCGACACAGCCGGCTGAAAATTGTTGCCGGCGTCCACGGTGAGCTGACGCCTGCCGGTGCCATCCATCGAAACGGCCCAGAGATTCAGCTCCCCGCGCGAGCCCGCTGCGTAAACGATCCGGCCGTCCGGCGTCCATGAGAATCCTTCGGCGCCGGTATGGTCGCCGATCTCCGACACGAGCAGCCGTTCCTGCCCCGCGTCGGCCCGCACCCACAACGCCGACACGGTATGAGTCTGCACTGCCGCAGCCGCGTCGTTCTCGAGCGTCAGGCTGACGCTGCTGTAGTCGTGCAGATCGTTGGAGATCTTGCGCGCCTGGCCTTCCGGGTACGAGACGTACCAGATCTGCCGCGGGGACCCGGCTGCGTCGGCTGCGCTCATGAGGAAGCCGCTGCCGTCGCGCAACCACACGATCGGGCCGACGCTCAGCCACACTCCTTCATGCACAGGTTTCGCGCGACCATCTTCGACCTGCAGGCCGATGATGCGCTTCTGGCGCCCGCTCGCCCCGCGATTGCCAGACACCAGCAGGATAGTCGACCCGTCGGGCGACCAGGCGGGGCCACTGAGTATTGAGCCCATCATGTCGTTCGGATCGGCGCGATAAATCTCGCGGACGTCGCTCGCATCAGCCGCAGCGACCATCACGAGGCTCTCGGCCGTCGAAGCGTGGTCGATCGTGAACGCGAAGCGACGGCCGTCGGGGGAGAAGCTGATCGGGCTCCCCACGTCTCCCAGAAGCTGTCGTGGGGGCCCGCCCAGCACCGGGACCCGCTGCAGGGTCGCATGTCGCTGGTTTCTCTGCCAGACCACGTAATAGAGGTAGACGCCGTCAGGCGAGAACGTGACCCCCCAATAGTCGACGGGGGCCGGCGCCACGATCTGGACGTCGCTCTCCGTCGCGATCTGCCGCAACCAGAGGCTCTGGTGTCCTGCCTCCTCCGTCGAGTAGGCGAAATAGACGCCGTCTGGAGCAATCGCCGCGACCATCGCGCGGCCCGACCCGGTGAGCCGCTCGATGCGCAGTTCCCGCGGGGAGCGGAAGAGTCCTGGCGCTCCGCGCACGAGCAACGCGTAGCTCGCCGACAGGACAGCGATCACGGCGAGGCCAAGGACGATGGCCGCGCGCCCAGGGCGGAGGGTTGAGCCCGCTGCTGCCCGCGCTTCAGACTGGCTGGAACCCTCCCCCTCGAGCTCTTCCTCGGCAACGACCCGCACCGTCGTGCGGCGGCGGATCAGCGCGTCCGATTGGGATTCCTGGCGCTCTTCGACAGGCGCCACGAACCGGTAGCCGCGCCGCGGCACGGTCTCGATGAACTCTCCATCGGTCGTCTCGTTCAAGACCTTCCGGAGCCTCGAAACGTTCTGGGTCAGGTTGTTCTCTTCAACGACCGTGTCGGGCCAGACCGCATTCATCAGGTCTTCTTTCATGAGGATGCGGCCATGGTTCTCGACGAGCACGAGGAGGGTGTCGAACGTTTTGGGCGTGAGCAGGATCTCCTCTTCGCCGCGGAGGAGCAACCGCTGCTCGGGATCCAGGCGGTACGGCCCGAAGGTGAAATGCCGCGTGGCCCGCCCCGTCATGGCGATTTCAGAGACTTGTCAGGAACGCTTCAGCGCCGTTTCACGACTTCTGCACGGGAACGGCGCATCTTCACTCACGAGCGCCGACGGCCGACCTGTCCGATGAGAGAGCCGATTTTAGCGCATCGCTGGACATGCATGCCAACCAATGGAGGCCGCCCGTAATGTCTCGAATCCGCACGAGAAGGACGTCCAGGACCGAGGTGACGATCGAGACCGACGAGATGCTCGTCATGGGGGCAGCCTGCGGCGCAGCCGTGCCTGGTGCGCGGCGTGCGGCCGGGAGGTCGACGTGGTCCCCCTGCCGGTTGCGGACCTGCTCCAGGGCGGGGAGTGGCTCTTGACGCGCACCGACTCGAGGTCGATGGAAACAAAGTGGTGTGCATCAACTCGCTGACCCGAAGGCTATGAACTGCCGTCCAATTCAACCGTGGGGCGATGGCGCGATGGATCGTGTTTGCGCCTCCAGGCCGAAACCGAGGTCGCGCACCGCCGTCCGCCCTGATGCTACGATCGGGCGCAAAGACGGCATGGCTGGCACATCGATTCCGTTTCGCGCACTGGCTGTCGACTACGACGGAACCCTCGCGACCGACGGCCGGGTAAACTCAACTGTTCTCGACGCGCTGCGGCGCCTCAAGGAATCCGGCCGCCGCCTCCTCCTCGTGACGGGGCGCGAACTGGATGACCTGCGCCAGGTGTTCCCGGAGATCGGCATCTTCGACCGTGTCGTCGCGGAGAACGGCGGCCTGCTGCATCGGCCTCACACCGCAGGCGAGCAGGCGCTCGGGGAGGCGCCCAGCCGCGGGTTCCTCGACCTGCTCCGGCGGAAGGGCGTCGCTCCGCTGTCGGTCGGGCGCGTCATCGTGGCGACGAGGGAGCCGCAGGAGGTTCGCGTCCTCGAAGCCATCCGCGAGCTCGGCCTGGAGCTCGACATCATTTTCAACAAGGGCGCCGTCATGGTCCTGCCGTCGGGCGTCAACAAGGCGACCGGCCTCAGACATGCGCTCAGCGAATTGAAGCTGCCGCCGAGGCACGTCGTCGGGATCGGAGATGCCGAGAACGATCACGCCTTCCTCGAAGCGTGCGGCTACGGCGTGGCGGTCGCCAATGCAATCCCGGCACTCAAGGACCGGGCTGACCTCGTGACCGAAGGCTCCGCCGGCGCGGGGGTCATCGAGGTGGTCGAGCGGCTGCTCTCAGACGATCTCGCGGCCATCGAGGACCCGCGGCGCGCCTGAGTCTCAACGCTCACACCGGCGCGTCTTCCGGCGCCCGCGCCGCGTATTGCAGCGGCTTCGTCCAGATGCTCTCCAATCCCTCCAGGATCTCCGATGCCCAGCCGAACACGTTGCGGCCCGCGACGACGCGCCGCATCGCGCGCATCCGTGCGCGCCGCTCGTCGGGCCGCATGTCGATGGCACGCGTCAGCGCGTTGGCGAAGTCCTCGACGTCGTACGGGTTGATGATGAGCGCCTCGCGCAGCTCCTGCGCCGCGCCTGCCAGCGCGCTCAGGACCAGCACGCCATCCTCGTCGTCCCGCGCCGCGACGAACTCCTTCGCGACCAGATTCATGCCGTCGTGCAGCGAGCTGACCACGCAGAACTGCGCCAGGCGGTAGAGCGCCACGAGGCTCGGCAGGCCGAGGGCGTCCTTGTGGTAGTAGACCGGTGGCGGCATGCCGCGCCTCGCGTGCCGGCGGTTGATGTCGGCCACTCTCCGGTCGATCTCCGAGGCGATCGCGCTGTAGCGCTCGAGCTCCGGCCGCGACGACACGCCGACCTGCACGAACGTCAGCCGGCCGCACAGCTCCGGCCGCATCGTCAGCAAGAGGTCGAGCGCGGCGAGGCGCTCGGGGATGCCTTTGGTGTAGTCGAGACGGTCGACGCCAAGGCCCAGGACTGCAGCGCCCAGCCCGAACACGTCGGCGAGCCGCCGTTGCTCGACCGCGAGCGCGGGATCGCTCGCCGCCGCCTGGATCCGATCGTAGTCGACGCCGATCGGCACCGACACCGCCGTGGTCGAGCGGTTGTTGAAGCGAATCCGCGCGCCATCCGCCTCGATCTCGGCGTCCAGCTCGTCTTCGACGGCCGCGACGAAGTTGCGGCGATCGCGCTCGAGCTGGAAGGCGAGGAGATCGTTCGCGAGCAGGCCCGCAAGGAGCTCGCGCCGCCACGGGCAGATGCGCAGGCGATCCGGATACGGCCAGGGGATGTGCCAGAAGAGCGCCGTGCGTACGGCCGGCCGCCGTTCGCGGAGACGCGGGGCCACTAGCGCGAGGTGATAGTCCTGAATGAACACGGGCGTGTCGAGGGAGTTCAGCTCCTCGTCGATGGCGGCTGCGAAGCGGGCGTTCACCGTCTGGTACGCCGACCAGTCCTCCTGGCGAAAGGTGGGGCGCACGTCCACAAGGTGACAGAGCGGCCAGAGACCCTCGTTCGCAAACCCCGCGTAGTACGGGGAGAACTCCCGTTCTTCCAGCCAGAGGCGACGAAGGTCGTACGACGGGTTGTCGAGCGGCACGCGGACCTTGTCGGACGGGTCGACGACATCCCGGTCGGCGCTGCCGGCGCCGTGCGCGATCCAGACGCCGCCCCGCTCGCGCATGAGCGCGTCGAGCGCCACGGCGACGCCGCCCGTCGCGGCCGTGCACGTGAGACGGCCCGCCTCGTCATAGTTGTGCAGATACGGCTCGCGATTCGAGACTACGAGCAGCGGCCGCGGCGCGCTCGTGTCGATCTCGCCGGCTCGCGAGAGACCGTGCCTGAACAGGACTGGTCCGATCAACTCGTGGATCACGATCAGGGCAACCAGCAGC
>JBOGJB010000398.1:0-1966 GCA_050745085.1 Vicinamibacterales bacterium | reverse complement strand
AAGATGTCCGCTTCGTTGCCGTTCGTGATCCACAACTTGCGCCCGGTGAGCAGGTAGCCGTCCGGCGTCGGTGTCGCCCGCGTCGCCAGGGCAAAGGCGTCGCTCCCCGAGCCCGCCTCCGAAAGCGCATAGGCTCCGACCGTCTTCGACGCCAGTTTCGGCAGGTACCGCCGCTTGACGTCTTCGCTCCCCCAGCACAGCAGCGCGTTGATCACGAGCGTGTTCTGGACGTCGACGAGCACGCCTATCGACGGATCGACCCGCGAAAGCTCCTCGACCGCGACGACGGCGTGGAAGAAGCGGCCGCCGGCGCCGCCGTATGACTCCGGCACCTCGATCCCCATGACGCCCAGCTCGAAGAGCGCGTCCACGAGCGTTCGCGGAATCTTCGCGTGCTCGTCCATCTCGCGCACGAGGGGGCGGATTGTCGCCTCGGCGAACTCGCGGACGCTGTCGCGAAGGATAGTCTCGTCTTCGGTGAGCTGGGTCAGCGGTGGAACAATTTCTGCTTGCTGCTGAGTCACGGACTGAATGTTATCATCGAGCGTCTAAAGCGGTATATGCGGGTCGGGGTGCGACTTCCGGCGTTTCTGGCGGTCCTGGCGGCCACCGTCGTGATGTCTGCCCAGGCGCCACCGCCGCCCCCCGCCGGGCAGCAGCCGCAACAGCCTCCGCCCGCCGCGCAGCAGCCTGACCCGCAGGAGCCGCGGCAAATCATCCGCCGCGGCGTCAACTTCGTCAGCGTCGACGTCATCGTGACCGACAGCAAGGGCAACCCGGTCGAGGACCTGAAGACCGAAGATTTCGAGGTCTTCGAGGACAACGAGCGGCAGACGGTCGAGACCTTCCAGATCATCAAGATCGACCAGGCCACGGCGACGCTGAACGCGCCGCTGAGTGAAGTCCGGACGAAAATCGACGAGGAGCGGGAAGCGGCGCGGCCAGACGTCCGGATCTTCGCGATCTTCCTGGACGACTATCACGTGCGCCGCGGCACGAGCATGGGGGTGCGCAGCCCGCTCATGAAGTTCGTGGAGCAGCAGATCGCCCCCGGCGATCTGATCGGCATCATGTATCCGCTCATGCCGGTCGCTGATTTCTCGCTGACCCGCAACCACGCGTCGATCGTCGAGGCCATCCGGAACTTCGAAGGGCGAAAGTTCAACTACGAGCCGCGCAACCAGTTCGAGGAGCAGTACGCATACTACCCGGCCTCGACGGTAGAGAAGATCCGCAATCAGGTGAGCATGTCGGCCTTGAGGGCGCTGGCGATCAAGCTGGGCGGCCTCCGCGAGGGTCGCAAGTCCATCATCTATGTGAGCGAAGGGTTCACGGCGCAGTTACCGGCGCAGCTCAATGATCCGGTGGCGGCGCTGCCGGGAATCGGCAACCCCGCCAGGCGGCAGCCGGGTGCCGAGAGCAGCGATCCACGAAGCGAATCGATGGAATTCTTCAGCACGGCGGAGCTGCTTGGCGACATGCGGGAGGTGTACGACGCCGCGAACCGGGCGAACACGGCGATCTACGCGCTGGACCCCCGCGGGCTGGCCGCGTTCGAGTACGATATCAACGAAGGGGCCGGCATGCAGACCGACCGCAAGGCGCTGCAGAGCTCGCAGGACACGCTTCGGGTCCTGGCGGGCGAGACCGACGGCCGCGCCATCGTCAACCGCAACGACCTCGACGCCGGCCTGCGGCAGATCGTGCGCGACTCGAGCGCCTACTACCTGCTCGGCTACAACTCGACGCGCGCCCCTTCGGACGGCAAGTTCCACTCGATCAGGGTGCGGGTGAAGCGCCCCGGCGTGCAGGTGCGCGCGCGAAAGGGCTACTGGGCGCTGACGGCCGAGGAGACGGCGCGCGCGACCGCGTCGCCGAAGCCCGAGGCGCCGACGGCGGTGACGGCGGCGCTGACGTCGCTCGCCGCCGCGTCACGCCGCGACCTCATCAGGACCTGGATCGGCAC
>JBOGJB010000397.1:0-2558 GCA_050745085.1 Vicinamibacterales bacterium | reverse complement strand
AGCCCCACCGTCCGACGGATGGCGTCGGCGATTCGCGCCGGCGCCGCCCGGGAGTGGACGCTCGACGAGGCCCGGCACTTCGCCAGGACGATGATCGCGCGCCCCGAGCTCGAGGCCAAGGCGCTGGGAATCGCCCTGCTCGGCCGCTTCCGGCGCGAGTTCGACCGTTCGCTGCTGTCCGACGCGCGAGGGTGGCTCGAACGCTCCTGTCACGATTGGGCCAGCACCGACGGCCTGTGCGCCGACGTCGTCGCGCCTCTGCTCGTTGCGCAGCCGTGGCTTCGCCGGGTCCTTCGCGGGTGGAGGCGGTCGCCGCAGCTCTACGTCCGCCGCGCGTCCGCGGTCAGCCTGATTGGACTGGCGCGGCGCGGGCGTCACCTCGACGAGGCGTACGGCGCCGCGCGCGCGCTCGCGAGGGAGGATCATCACCTGATGCAGAAGGCGGTCGGCTGGCTGCTCCGCGAGGCGGGCAAAACCGATCCCGCACGGCTCGAGCGGTTTCTGCGCGCGCACGGCCGCACGCTCGGACGGACGTCCGTGCGGTATGCGATCGAGCGCTTCCCGGAGACGAAGCGACGCGAGCTGCTGGCCGCCACGAAGCCCAGCCTTTGAACGGCACGACGATTGCGATAGCCCACGGCGTGCACCGCAGGACATGCGTGTTCCTCTTCGTTCTGTTGGTAATTTCGTGCGGCCGCTCCGCCCCGGTCGGGCCGGCGACGTCGCCGGAGCAGACACCACCGGCGAAGCCGGCCGCGACTGAGCCGGAACGGTCCGAGCCCATTGGCTTCGAGATGCACAACGTGCGGCTGCGCATGGCGCCGGACATCGTGCTGCAGGTGAACTCGCTGCGCGGCCGGCTCGTCAGCCGGCATCCGGGCCCGCCCGTCTTCGACGATCAACGGTCCTTCTACATCGACGTGGAGGGCGCGGAGATGACGCTCGATGCGGCGAGCGTCACCGCCCTCGTGAACGACGTCTTCGCCTACGACGGATCGCCGCTGAGCGATCTGGAAGTCCAGCTCCGCGATGGACGGGTAGAGCAGAAGGGCAAGCTCCGCAAGGGCCTGCCGATCCCCTTCTCGGTCGAAGCGGACGTGGACGCGAGCGGCGGGTTCGTCCGGCTTCATCCGGTCAAGACGCGCGCCGCCGGCGTGCCGGCGACGAAAATCATGGACGTCTTCGGCGTGGAGCTCGACGATCTCATCCGCGTCCGCGCCGGGCGCGGGATCACCGTCCGTGACAACGATCTCTTTCTCGCGCCGTCGCAGATGCTGGCCTCTCCCTCGGTTCGCGGTCGCGTCTCCGCGGCCGCTGTTCGCGGCGATCGGCTGCACCTGATTCTGGGCGACCCGGCCGTGGCCGCGGCACGCCCGTCGGAGCCCCGCCAGAACTACCTCTGGTTCCGCGGCGGACGGATCCGCTTCGGACGGTTGACGATGACGAACACCGACTTGCGGCTGATCGACGCAGACCGCAGAGATCCGTTTGAGTTCTACGCCGAGCGCTACAACGATCAGCTCGTCGCCGGCTATTCGCGGAACACGCCGGACGGCGCTCTCAGGACGTACATGCCGGATTACGAGGACCGCTCGCGCGGACCGCTGCCGCCGCCCGCGCTCGGTGGCGCTCGACGCCGGGGTGGGCTATAGTCGGTTCGATGTCGTCGCCCCCCCGCTTCGAAGCCGCGTATCCGAACTCCCGCAAGGTGTACGTGGACGGTCCGCAGGGCGTGCGCGTGCCGATGCGCGAGATCGCGCTCGGCGGCGCCGAGCCGCCGCTGCGGGTGTACGACACGAGCGGACCCCAGGGCGTTGACGTCCGCGGTGGGCTGCCGAAGCTGCGCCGGCCGTGGATCGACGCGCGCGGCCGAGGCGGCACCGTGACCCAGCTCCACTACGCGCGCCGCGGCATCGTCACGCCGGAGATGGAGTTCATCGCGATCCGCGAAGGGCTGGACGCGGAGTTCGTGCGGTCCGAGGTCGCCCGCGGGCGCGCGATCATCCCCGCCAACGTGAATCACCCCGAGCTCGAGCCGATGATCATCGGCCGCAACTTCCTCGTGAAGATCAACGCGAACATCGGCAACTCCGCCGTCACGTCGTCGATCGAGGAGGAAGTCGAAAAGCTCCAGTGGGCGACGCTCTGGGGGGCCGACACGGTCATGGATCTGTCCACCGGGCGGGACATCCACGAGACGCGCGAGTGGATCCTGCGCAACTCGGCGGTCCCGATCGGAACGGTGCCGATCTATCAAGCGCTCGAGAGGGCCGGCGGGCGGCCTGAGGATCTGTCCTGGGAGATCTACCGCGACACGCTCGTCGAACAGGCGGAACAGGGGGTGGACTACTTCACGGTCCACGCCGGCGTGCTGCTGCGCTACATCCCGCTCACCGCGAACCGGGTGACCGGAATCGTCTCGCGCGGCGGGTCGATCCTGGCGAAGTGGTGCCTGTCCCATCACCAGGAAAACTTCACCTACACGCACTTCCGCGAGATCTGCGAGATCATGCGCGCCTACGACGTGTCGTTCTCGCTCGGCGACGGCCTGCGGCCCG
>JBOGJB010000396.1:0-3037 GCA_050745085.1 Vicinamibacterales bacterium | reverse complement strand
CGCCGGCAGCGTCGAGGACCTGCGCTGTCCGCTCGAGAAGCGCGGCGAGCTGTCGCGGCTCCTGGACGCGCGCCAGCTCCACACAGAGGTCCGCGGCGCGCGTCATGTCCGGCCCTTCGACGCGGCTCAGGGCGGGCCCTTCGACGGCGCCCGGAGCGTGCGCCGTCCTGCCGCGATCCAGCCGGGCCAGCTCGACGTCGAGGGCGAGGCCGAGAATATCGGGGGTCGACGGCTGGTCCGCCGGCGATGAATCCTGCCGAAAGGCCGCCGGGGCAGGCGCGCGTACCGGTGGAGCGAGCAGGAACACCAGGAGCAGCGCGGCGGCGCCGGACGCGGCGGCGGCGATCGCCTGGCTGCGGTCAGCCGCACGAAGCACCGTCTCAGCCTCCGAACGCTCGGCCGCCCGCGCCGCGGTGACTTCTTCCTGCGCGGCGCGCGTGGTCTCGAGCCCGTCGGCGAAGATCAGATCGGAGGCGAGAAGCCGCTGGCCGCCTCGCGCGTACTCGCGCGTGCGCCGGTCCATCTGCTCGAAATCTTCGAGCTTCGCCGCCGCCGCTTTGAGCCGGGTGCGCGCCTCGGACGAGCGCACGTGACTCGCCACCGCCGACAAATCCGTTCGTACCGACGCGAGCTGCCCGCTCACGCGCGAAATCCAGTACCCTTCTCCCTGTCCCGCCGCGACGTACGCCTGCTGTGATGCGCGCAGGTCGGCGATTGCAAGCGCGAGCGCGTCCAGCTCGCTGTCGATCGATGCCTGCGCGGCGAGCGCGGCGCGTGACGCGGCGAACGTCGTGAAGATCAGGTACGCGGACGCCAGCGTCGCGAGCATGAAGACGATCGCCAGCGCGAGACGGATTCCGCGGTTGTGCATCGGGCCTCCGCGAAAGGGAGCGCCGCTACTATAGCGCAGAAAAACTCGATCACTCTGGCGCGACACCAGTAAGGCAGATGACCTCAGATACAAAAATCGGCGTGGTGATCAATCCGGTCTCCGGCGCTGGCGCGCATCGCGACGCTGGACGCGCGCGGGTCGAGCTGGCGCGGAGCGCGCTGGCGCGGCTCGGCTGCGCCGCGGACGTGCGGGTGACCGAGCGCGGCGGTCACGCCAGAAATCTGGCGCGCGCGCTCATCGAGGCGGGCGCGTCGCGCGTGATCGCATGGGGCGGAGACGGTACCGTTAATGAGATCGCGCCGGTGATGATCTCTTCAGCCGTGCCGCTGGGCATCGTGCCGTCCGGCTCCGGCAATGGCTTGGCAACCGAACTTGGTCTTTTGCCCGAACCAGAGCGAGCCTTCGAGGTCGCCGTGCGAGCTGAACCGAAGGCGATCGACGCCGGAGAGATCAACGGAAGCCTGTTCCTCAATCTCGCCGGCATCGGCTTCGACGCACGCGTCGCGCACGAATTCCATAGCCTGCCGGCGGGAAGCCGCGGCGGACTGCCTTACCTGACGATCGGCCTGCGTGCCATCCTCACGTACCGCGCCGCCCGGTATCGCGTGCGGCTGGACAACGACGCCCCGATCGATCAGACCGCGCTGCTCATCGTGTTCGCCAACGCCCGTCAATACGGCAACGGCGCCATCGTCGCGCCCCGTGCCAAGCTGGGCGACGGCCGGCTCGACGCGGTCATCGTGGACGACCGGTCGCTCGTCAAACACGTCTGGCGGGTGCGGCATCTCTTCCGCGGGACGGCCGATCGTGCGGAGGGCGTGATCACGCGGCCCGTCGAGCATGCCGTCGTGGAATCAGATCCGCCAATGACGATTCACGCCGATGGAGAGCCGGTGCCTCCGGCAACGCGCGCGGACGTGCGAGTCCTGCCCGGCGCGATCAAAATTGCCTTCTGAATTCTGGATTCCGACGTCCCGCTGCTTGGCGGGCCTCTCAGGCCCGCCCTCCTAGAACGTCGGAAAGTACGGCTCGAGGTACCGCGCGATGATCGTGAACTGATTGGTGAAAATCAGGACGCCGATAGCGACGAGCAGCGCGCCTGAGGCGACCTCGATGGCGTGGTAGTAGCGGCGGATGCTCGCCGTAACCGCGAAGAAGCGGTCGACGGCGACCGCGGTAAGCAGGAACGGGATCCCGAGGCCGAGCGAGTAGATCGCCAGAAGGCGCACCCCATCGCCGATGCTGTCGCGCGAGCCGGCGATCGTCAGAATCCCGCCCAGAATCGGCCCGATGCACGGCGTCCAGCCGAAGGCGAACGCGATCCCGACGACGAACGCGCCGGCCAGACCGGCGGGCTTGCGGGAGGTCTGAATCCGCTTCTCGGTCTCGAGGAACCGCAGCCGGAACAACCCCATAGTGTGCAGGCCGAAGATGATGATGAACACGCCGGCGATCTTGCCGAGGAGCGGCAGCCGGCTCATCAGGAAGTCGCCGATCGCCGAGGCGGACGCGCCGAGCGCGATGAAAACGAGCGAGAAGCCGAGCACGAAGGCGCATGAGGCGAGGAGGACCTGGCGGCGCGCCGCCGCATCTCCCGCGGCGCCGGCGCGCATCTCGTCGAGCGACAAGCCCGAGACGAACGACAGATAGCCGGGGATCAACGGCAGGACGCACGGCGACACGAAGGAGAGGAAGCCGGCCACAAACGCGGTGAGCAGCGTTACCTGATCCATGCCCTACCTCAAGTACGAAGTACGAAGTTCGCAGGCTGAAGTGAAGTTTGAAGTTTGAACGTCCAAGCTTGCTTCAACCTTCGTACTTCGAACTTCGTACTTGGGCGCGGGTTCACTTCAGCCTTCGTCCTTCGAGCCTCGCACTTGAGCGAGTGGAATCACCATTCCCTCGAACTTCACGGGCGGGAGATCCTGAAAGAGAAAGTCCCACTTCCACCGCTCGGAGGGATTCGACGCCTGCAGCCAGTGGCGAGCGGCGACCGGCGCGGCGAACGCGAGCGCGGTCAACCCGGCGTACGCGGGGTTGGCGCCAAGCGCGGCGACCGCATCCGCGCGGACGGCCGCGGCGCTCGCGTAGTCCAGGCGCGCGCCGAGCGACACGCCGACGTTCACGAGCACCTGCCAGTCCTCC